>NZ_JAPPTE010000016.1:0-132166 GCF_026719375.1 Citrobacter sp. W9
TCCTGAAGGAACGTTGAAGACGACGACGTTGATAGGTCGGGTGTGTAAGTGTAGCGATACATTGAGCTAACCGATACTAATGAACCGTGAGGCTTAACCTTACAACGCCGAAGGTGTTTTGGCGGATTTGAGAAGACAGATTTTCAGCCTGATACAGATAAGATTAACCGGCGAAAAGCGGGTTAATAAACAGAATTTGCCTGGCGGCTGTAGCGCGGTGGTCCCACCTGACCCCATGCCGAACTCAGAAGTGAAACGCCGTAGCGCCGATGGTAGTGTGGGGTCTCCCCATGCGAGAGTAGGGAACTGCCAGGCATCAAATAAAAGCGGAAGGCCCGGTCGAAAGACCGGGCCTTTTGTTTTATCTGTTGTCTGCCGGATGGGCTTTTTTGCGTCTGTACGATTTTTTGCGTCTGTACGAAATGAAACCTGCCGGATGCAGCGTCCCGCCTTATCCGGCCTACGTTGTACTGAACGTATTTTGTAGGCCTGATAAGCGCAGCGCATCAGGCAATCCCGCACCACGTAAAAACTTGCCCTGCTACCCGCGCACGAGATTGAGCAACGGGTAGGGGCGTCCAAGATCGTCCACCTCTGTACGTCCCGTCACGCTAAATCCCATCTTCTTATAGAATCCAACCGCTTGTTCATTCTGTTCGTTAACGGTAGTTGTTAGCGTGGAACTCATTGATAAAGCATGTTCAATCAGCAGCTTACCAACGCCACTACCACGCACATCCGGATCGACAAACAGGGCATCTATATGCTGATCGGTCAGGAGCATAAAGGCGACTGGCTCATCCTGCTCTGTCACTGCAACCCATAGAGGGGCTTCTGGTAAAAAAGAACGTACCAGCTGTTCCAGTTCAACCCGATAATCCGCAGAGAGGAAATGGTGCGTGGCATCCACTGAGCGACACCAAATAGAAACTAACTTGTCTCCTTCGTCCTGACGCGAACGACGGATGGTAAAGGTCATAGCATTCTCCTTTTTTCTTTACTGCACTATTCTACAGCAAGGAACCGTGAAACTTTCTCAACTTGAGGATGTAGGCTCGACATTCTGCTGATTCCTGGGTATCTTCAGCTATCTGGATGTCTAAACGTTTAAACGTATGTAGTGAGGTTATCAGGTTATGCCAATTCGCGTGCAGGACGAACTACCCGCCGTCAATTTCTTGCGTGAGGAAAACGTCTTTGTCATGACGACATCCCGCGCTTCCGGTCAGGAAATCCGTCCACTGAAGGTACTTATCCTCAACCTGATGCCGAAGAAGATTGAAACGGAAAACCAGTTCCTGCGTTTATTGTCTAACTCACCGCTACAGGTAGATGTTCAGCTATTGCGCATCGATGCCCGCGAGTCACGCAACACCCCAACGGAGCATCTGAATAACTTTTACTGTAATTTCGAGGATATCTGCGATCAGAACTTTGATGGACTGATCGTTACAGGGGCGCCGCTGGGTCTGGTTGAGTTTAATGACGTGGCTTACTGGCCGCAGATAAAACAGGTTCTTGAGTGGGCTAAAGATCACGTTACCTCGACGCTGTTTGTCTGCTGGGCGGTACAGGCCGCATTGAATATCCTTTATGGCATTCCCAAGCAAACCCGCACGGATAAACTCTCCGGCGTCTATGAGCATCATATTCTGCATCCTCATGCGTTGCTGACGCGCGGATTTGATGATGCATTTTTGGCCCCTCATTCGCGCTATGCCGACTTCCCTGCCGCACTTATCCGCGACTATACCGATCTCGAGATTTTTGCCGAAACGGAAGAGGGCGATGCCTATCTGTTCGCCAGCAAAGATAAACGCATTGCCTTTGTGACGGGTCATCCCGAGTATGACGCGCACACGCTCGGTAGCGAATATTTTCGTGACGTTGAAGCGGGCTTATCCCCGGAAGTACCCTATAACTACTTCCCGAAAGATGACCCGCAAAACAAACCGCGCGCAACCTGGCGTAGCCATGGCAATCTGTTGTTTACCAACTGGCTCAACTATTACGTCTACCAGATCACGCCATATGATCTGCGTCACATGAATCCAACGCTGGATTAATCTTCTGTAGCAGACGATCCTTAAGCGTTTCAGCATGTTGAATCAGGCACCTTCGGGTGCCTTTTTTATTTCCGAAACGCACCTCACTATGTAATTAAATTTTATTTATATTGTTATCAATAGGTTAATCGATAATTAATTTAAAAATGGAAATTGTTTTTGATTTTGAAATTTAAATGAGTAGTCTTAGTTGTGCTGAACGAAAACCGCACAACGATCCTTCGTTCGCATTGGGGATGTGTTTGGATCACTGACGAGGAACTACGCAATGAATCAACAGGCAACGACAACCGATGAACTGGTCTTCACCAGGCCGCGTGGCGAACAGGAGCAGCAAATCCTGACCGGAGAAGCGGTGGAGTTTCTGACTGAACTGGTGACAAGATTTACGCCTAAGCGGAATAAGCTTCTGGCTGCGCGGATCCAGCAGCAGCAGGATATTGATAACGGTAAGTTGCCTGATTTTATTTCGGAAACAGCTTCCATTCGTGAGGGCAACTGGAAAATTCGCGGTATTCCTGATGATTTACTGGATCGCCGCGTAGAGATTACCGGACCGGTTGAGCGCAAGATGGTCATCAACGCGCTGAACGCGAACGTCAAAGTCTTTATGGCTGACTTTGAAGATTCGCTGGCCCCTGAGTGGAGCAAAGTTATCGACGGGCAGATCAACCTGCGCGATGCGGTCAATGGCACCATTAGTTACACCAACGAAGCGGGGAAAATTTATCAACTCAAACCCAATCCAGCTTTATTGGTGTGTCGTGTGCGTGGTCTGCATCTGCCGGAAAAACACGTCACCTGGCGTGGCGAATCCATCCCGGGCAGCCTGTTCGATTTTGCACTCTACTTCTTCCACAACTACAAAGCGTTGCTGGCAAAAGGCAGTGGCCCGTATTTCTATCTGCCAAAAACGCAGGCCTGGCAAGAAGCAGCCTGGTGGAGTGAAGTGTTCAGCTATGCAGAGGACCGCTTTAATCTGCCGCGCGGCACCATCAAAGCGACCCTGCTGATTGAAACGTTGCCCGCTGTTTTCCAGATGGACGAAATTCTGCACGCGTTGCGTGACCATATTGTGGGCCTGAACTGTGGCCGCTGGGATTACATTTTCAGCTATATCAAAACCCTGAAGAACCACCCGGATCGCGTGCTGCCGGACCGTCAGGTAGTGACGATGGATAAGCCATTCCTTAGCGCCTACTCGCGTCTGTTGATTAAAACCTGTCATAAACGCGGCGCGTTCGCGATGGGCGGCATGGCTGCGTTCATTCCCAGTAAAGATGCCGAGCGTAACAACCAGGTTCTGACCAAGGTAAAAGCGGATAAAGCGCTGGAAGCGAATAACGGTCATGACGGTACATGGATTGCCCATCCGGGCCTGGCAGATACCGCAATGACGGTATTCAACGACGTGCTCGGAGAAAACAAAAATCAGCTGTTTGTGACGCGTGAAGAAGATGCGCCAATTACCGCCGAACAGCTGCTGGCGCCTTGTGAAGGTGAGCGTACCGAAGAGGGTATGCGCGCCAATATCCGTGTCGCGGTGCAGTATATCGAGGCGTGGATCTCCGGCAACGGCTGCGTGCCGATTTACGGTCTGATGGAAGATGCGGCCACCGCTGAAATCTCCCGCACCTCTATCTGGCAGTGGATCCACCACCAGAAAACGCTCAGCAATGGCAAGCCGGTGACCAAACCGCTGTTCCGCCAGATGCTGGCCGAAGAGATGCTGGTGATTCAGGACGAACTGGGCGAGCACCGCTACAGCAGCGGGCGTTTTGACGATGCCGCGCGTCTGATGGAGCAAATCACTACCTCTGATGAACTGATCGATTTCTTGACCCTGCCAGGTTACCGCCTGCTGGCTTAACTCACCACATAACAATATGGAGCATCTGCACATGAAAACCCGTAATCAACAAATCGAAGAATTACAGAAAGAGTGGACTCAACCTCGCTGGGAAGGCATCACCCGTCCATATAGCGCGGAGGATGTGGTGAAATTACGTGGCTCGGTCAACCCGGAATGCACGCTGGCGCAGCTTGGTGCGGCGAAAATGTGGCGTCTGCTGCACGGTGAGTCGAAGAAAGGGTATATCAACAGCCTCGGCGCGCTGACCGGCGGCCAGGCGCTGCAACAGGCGAAAGCCGGTATTGAAGCGGTTTACCTTTCTGGCTGGCAGGTGGCGGCAGATGCCAACCTGGCCTCCAGCATGTATCCGGATCAATCGCTGTATCCGGCGAACTCCGTCCCGGCAGTGGTGGATCGGATCAACAATACTTTCCGTCGTGCGGATCAGATCCAATGGTCAAGCGGTATTGAGCCGAACGATCCGCGCTACGTGGATTACTTCCTGCCGATCGTTGCCGATGCGGAAGCGGGCTTTGGCGGGGTTCTGAACGCGTTTGAACTGATGAAATCGATGATTGAGGCTGGTGCAGCAGCCGTTCACTTCGAAGATCAGCTCGCATCAGTGAAAAAATGCGGTCACATGGGCGGTAAGGTGCTGGTGCCGACTCAGGAAGCTATTCAGAAACTGGTGGCGGCCCGTCTGGCTGCCGACGTGATGGGCGTGCCGACGCTGGTGATTGCGCGTACCGATGCTGACGCAGCTGATTTGATTACCTCTGACTGCGATGCCTACGACAGCGAGTTCATTACTGGCGAACGTACCTGCGAAGGCTTCTTCCGTACACATGCTGGTATTGAGCAGGCGATCAGCCGCGGTCTGGCCTACGCGCCGTATGCGGATCTGGTGTGGTGTGAAACTTCCACACCAGACCTCGAACTGGCGAAGCGCTTTGCCGATGCCATTCATGCGAAATTCCCAGGTAAACTGCTGGCCTACAACTGTTCGCCGTCGTTTAACTGGCAGAAAAATCTGGATGATAAAACCATTGCCAGCTTCCAGCAGCAATTGTCGGACATGGGCTATAAATACCAGTTCATTACCCTGGCAGGTATTCACAGCATGTGGTTCAACATGTTCGACCTCGCGCACTCCTATGCGCAGGGTGAAGGCATGCGCCACTATGTTGAGAAGGTGCAGCAGCCAGAATTTGCGGCGGCAAAAGACGGTTACACCTTCGTGTCCCACCAGCAGGAAGTGGGTACCGGCTACTTCGATAAAGTTACCACCATCATTCAGGGCGGCGCCTCTTCCGTTACCGCGTTAACGGGTTCCACCGAAGAATCGCAGTTCTGATCAATGCCCGGTGGCGCTGCGCTTACCGGGCCTACGAAGGGATGTAGGCCGGAAAAGCGTATGCGCCATCCGGCATGACGTTGTGCCGGATGGGAGAAATCGATGACGCGTGGCCTGGAATTACTGATTGCTCAGACAATTTTACAAGGTTTCGACGCCCAGTACGGGCGTTTTCTGGAAGTCACCTCCGGCGCGCAGCAGCGTTTTGAACATGCCGACTGGCATGCGGTTCAGCAGGCGATGAAAAGCCGTATTCACCTTTACGATCATCATGTGGGTCTGGTGGTGGAACAGCTGCGCTGCATTACTGACGGCAAAAGTACCGACGCGGATTTTTTGCTCCGCGTGAAAGATCATTACACCCGGCTCTTGCCGGATTATCCGCGCTTCGAGATTGCGGAGAGCTTCTTTAACTCCGTTTACTGCCGGTTATTTGACCACCGCTCGCTGACTCCCGAGCGGCTGTTTATTTTTAGCTCTCAGCCAGAGCGCCGTTTTCGCACGATCCCCCGCCCGCTGGCGAAAGACTTTTTTCCCGATACCGGCTGGGAGTGGCTGCTCACCCGCGTTCTCAGCGATCTGCCTCTGCGTCTACCGTGGCAGAACAAACATCGTGATATCCACTACATCATTGAACACCTGACCGAAACTCTGGGTGCGGATGTGTTGCCGCGCTGTCATTTACAGGTGGCGAACGAACTGTTTTATCGCAATAAGGCCGCCTGGCTGGTCGGTAAGCTGATTACCCCTTCCGGGACGCTGCCGTTTTTATTGCCAATCCACCGGACTGACGAAGGCGAACTGTTTGTCGATACCTGTCTGACCACGACGGCGGAAGCGAGCATTGTGTTTGGCTTTGCCCGCTCCTACTTTATGGTTTACGCTCCGCTGCCCGCGGCGTTAGTGGAGTGGTTGCGCGAGATCCTGCCCGGTAAAACCACCGCTGAATTGTATATGGCGATTGGTTGTCAGAAACACGCGAAGACCGAAAGCTACCGCGAGTATCTGCTTTATCTCGCTGATTGCGATGAGCAATTTATCGAAGCGCCGGGGATCCGCGGCATGGTGATGCTGGTGTTTACCCTACCGGGCTTCGACCGGGTGTTTAAAATCATCAAAGACAAATTTGCGCCGCAAAAGGAGATGTCCGCCGCGCACGTCCGCGCCTGCTACCAGCTGGTGAAAGAGCACGATCGCGTCGGGCGCATGGCCGATACCCAGGAGTTTGAAAACTTTGTGCTGGATAAACGGCAAATCGACCCGGCGCTGATGGCGCTGCTACTACAGGAAGCGCCGGAAAAAATTACCGATCTCGGCGATCAGATTGTTATTCGCCATCTGTATATCGAACGGCGCATGGTGCCGCTGAATATCTGGCTGGAGCAGGTCGAAGGCCAGCAGCTGCGCGACGCGATAGAAGAGTACGGCAACGCCATTCGTCAGTTGGCCGCCGCCAATATTTTCCCGGGAGATATGCTGTTTAAGAACTTCGGCGTGACCCGCCACGGGCGCGTGGTGTTCTACGACTACGATGAAATTTGCTATATGACGGAGGTGAATTTCCGCCATATCCCACCGCCGCGCTACCCGGAAGATGAGATGAGCGCTGAACCGTGGTACAGCGTGTCGCCGGGGGATGTCTTCCCGGAAGAGTTTCGTCACTGGCTATGTGCCGACCCGCGCATCGGGCCGTTGTTTGAGGAGATGCACGCCGACCTGTTCAGCGCCGACTACTGGCGAGGGCTGCAAACGCGGATCCGGGAAGGTCACGTGGAAGATGTTTACGCTTACCGTCGTCGGCAGCGGTTTAGCGTACGTTATGAAACCGACCGTAGGCCGGATAAGGCCCTTGCGCCGCCATCCGGCAATATACGCCGTGCCTGATGGCGCTGCGCTTATCAGGTCTACAAATCAGTCCCAACCCTTGCTTATCTAAACCCGCCGTACGCCAGCGTGACTTCTTTCGCTGCTTTGATCGCCATTGCGCCAAACTCGGTCACGCGGTCATCGGTAATACGTGAAATTGGCCCGGAAATGGAGATGGCGGCGAACGGCTCACGGTGTTCATCATAAATGCACGACGCCACGCAGCGCAGGCCCAGCGCGTGTTCTTCATCATCAAAGGAATAGCCGCGCTTACGTGTCTGCGCCAAATCCTCTTTCAGATGGACCGGCGACACCAGCGTGGCATGGGTATACGCGTGTAGCCCTTTGCGGTGCAGCAGACCGGTAACCTGTTCTTCACTCAATTGAGATAAAAATGCCTTGCCCGCACCGGAGGCGTGCATCGGCAGCTTGCCGCCGATAGGCGCAGACATGCGCATCAACTGGGTGCACTGCACCTGGTCGATAATAATAGCCTGATGGTCACTTTGATCCAGCACGGCCAGGTTTACCGTCTCACCCGAATCTTCCATTAGTTTGCGCAGAATGGGGTGCACAATCGCCAGCAGATTGCGGCTTTGCAAAAAGCTGCTGCCGACGATAAACGCATGCGCACCCACGGCCCAGTGGCCTAATTCGCCCACCTGGCGGACAAAACCTTGCTGCTGCATGGTAGTCAACAGACGGTGGGTTGTTGAGTTCGGCAGACCGGCCTGCTGCGCCAGCTCGGTTAGTGCCACGCTGCCGTTGGATTCCGCAATCCACTCCAGTAGCTTCAGACCCCGGGTCAAAGACTGAACCTGCCCGGTTGCAGGCGTAGTGGCAGCGGCGGGTTTTCTACCGCGTTTCGCGGGGACAGGGGCAACCATGGCGGACTCCTTTTCTGTATCGTGGAAATCATTTTCGTTTTATTCGATTATAATGCAAGAATTCCTGTACTGATCGGATGAGTGAAGCTGAACATGTCTCATGTTGGCCGTTGTTCTCTTTTCCGCCTCTCAGGTTTGTGCCAGTATGGCCTGTTGAGTTTTTTTCGGTCTGGTTGAGCGTTGTCGGGAGCGAGTGTGAGCAGCAAAGTAGAACAATTACGTCAGCAGTTAAATGAACGTATTCTGGTGCTGGACGGCGGGATGGGCACCATGATCCAGGGATATCGTCTGAGCGAAGAGGATTTCCGCGGCGAGCGCTTCGCCGACTGGCCTTGCGACCTGAAGGGCAACAACGACCTGCTGGTTCTCAGCAAGCCGGAGGTGATTGCCGCGATCCATAACGCCTACTTTGAGGCGGGTGCGGATATCATCGAAACCAACACCTTTAACTCCACGACTATCGCCATGGCGGATTACCAGATGGAATCCCTGTCGGCGGAAATCAACTTTGCGGCGGCGAAGCTGGCGCGCGCGGCGGCAGACGAATGGACGGCGCGCACGCCGAACAAACCGCGCTATGTCGCGGGCGTGCTTGGCCCAACCAACCGTACCGCCTCCATCTCGCCCGACGTCAACGACCCGGCATACCGCAACATTACCTTTGACCAGCTGGTGGCCGCCTATCGCGAATCCACCAAAGCGCTGGTGGAAGGCGGCAGCGACCTGATCCTGATTGAAACCGTCTTCGATACCCTCAATGCTAAAGCCGCTATTTTCGCGGTAAAAACCGAGTTCGAAGCGCTGGGCGTCGAGCTGCCGATTATGCTTTCCGGTACCATTACCGACGCCTCCGGGCGTACGCTTTCCGGCCAGACCACCGAAGCGTTCTATAACTCATTGCGTCACGCCGATGCGCTGACCTTCGGTCTGAACTGCGCCTTAGGCCCGGACGAGCTGCGCCAGTACGTGCAGGAGCTGTCACGCATTGCCGAATGCTACGTCACCGCGCACCCGAACGCCGGGCTGCCGAACGCCTTCGGCGAGTACGACCTCGACGCCGACACCATGGCGACACAGATTCGCGAATGGGCCGAGGCCGGTTTCCTCAATGTGGTTGGCGGTTGTTGCGGCACCACGCCGGAACATATCGCCGCGATGAGCCGGGCGGTAGAAGGTTTACCGCCGCGCAAGTTGCCAGAAATCCCGGTGGCCTGCCGGCTGTCCGGCCTTGAACCACTGAACATTGGCGACGATAGCCTGTTTGTTAACGTCGGCGAACGTACCAACGTCACCGGTTCAGCGAAATTTAAGCGTCTGATCAAAGAAGAAAAATACAGCGAAGCGCTGGACGTCGCCCGCCAGCAGGTGGAAAGCGGCGCGCAGATTATCGACATCAACATGGATGAGGGGATGCTCGACGCCGAAGCGGCGATGGTGCGCTTCCTCAACCTGATTGCCGGCGAGCCGGACATCGCCCGCGTGCCGATTATGATCGACTCCTCGAAATGGGAAGTCATCGAAAAAGGACTGAAGTGCATTCAGGGTAAAGGCATCGTTAACTCCATCTCGATGAAAGAGGGGGTGGAGACCTTTATCCATCACGCGAAGCTGCTGCGTCGCTACGGTGCTGCGGTGGTGGTGATGGCCTTTGACGAACAGGGCCAGGCGGATACCCGCGAACGTAAAATTGAGATTTGCCGCCGGGCGTACAAAATTCTCACCGAAGAAGTGGGCTTCCCGCCGGAAGACATCATCTTCGACCCAAACATTTTCGCCGTGGCAACCGGGATTGAAGAGCACAACAACTACGCGCAGGACTTTATCGGTGCCTGTGAAGATATTAAACGCGAGCTGCCGCACGCGCTGATCTCCGGCGGCGTCTCTAACGTTTCCTTCTCGTTCCGCGGCAACGACCCGGTACGTGAGGCTATTCACGCGGTATTCCTCTACTATGCGATTCGCAATGGGATGGACATGGGCATCGTCAACGCCGGACAGCTGGCTATCTATGACGACCTCCCGACCGAACTGCGCGACGCGGTTGAAGATGTGATCCTCAACCGTCGTGAAGATGGTACCGAGCGTTTGCTGGAACTGGCCGAGAAATATCGCGGCAGTAAAACCGACGACACCGCGAATGCTCAGATGGCGGAGTGGCGTAGTTGGGACGTGAAAAAGCGCCTTGAATACTCGCTGGTGAAAGGCATTACCGAATTTATCGAGCTCGACACAGAAGAAGCGCGCCAGCAGGCCGAACGCCCGATTGAGGTGATCGAAGGGCCGCTTATGGACGGTATGAACGTGGTCGGCGACCTGTTCGGCGAGGGCAAAATGTTCCTGCCGCAGGTGGTGAAATCAGCCCGCGTGATGAAGCAGGCGGTGGCTTACCTCGAACCGTATATCGAAGCCAGTAAAGAGAAAGGCTCCAGCAACGGCAAGATGGTCATCGCCACCGTGAAGGGCGATGTGCACGACATCGGCAAGAACATCGTTGGCGTGGTGCTGCAATGTAACAACTACGAAATCGTCGATCTTGGCGTGATGGTGCCCGCGGAGAAAATCCTCAGAACGGCGCGTGAAGTGAATGCCGATCTGATTGGCCTTTCCGGGCTTATTACCCCGTCGCTGGACGAAATGGTCAACGTGGCGAAAGAGATGGAGCGTCAGGGCTTCACCATCCCACTGCTGATTGGCGGCGCGACCACCTCAAAAGCGCACACCGCGGTGAAAATTGAGCAGAACTACAGCGGCCCGACGGTTTACGTGCAGAACGCCTCGCGTACCGTGGGGGTTGTTGCCGCGCTGCTCTCCGACACCCAGCGCGATGACTTTGTCGCCCGTACGCGTAAAGAGTACGAAACCGTGCGCATCCAGCATGCGCGTAAGAAACCTCGCACGCCGCCGGTAACGTTACAGGCCGCACGTGATAACGATCTGGCCTTCGACTGGGAAAGCTACACGCCGCCGGTCGCGCATCGGTTAGGCGTGCAGGAAGTCGAGGCCAGCATCGAAACGCTGCGCAATTACATCGACTGGACGCCGTTCTTTATGACCTGGTCGCTGGCCGGGAAGTATCCGCGCATCCTCGAAGATGAAGTGGTGGGCGAAGAGGCGAAGCGCCTGTTCAAAGACGCCAACGACATGCTGGATAAACTCAGCGCTGAGAAGACCCTGAACCCGCGCGGCGTGGTGGGGTTGTTCCCGGCTAACCGCGTGGGTGACGACATCGAGATTTACCGTGACGAGACGCGTACGCACGTTATCAGCGTGAGTCATCACCTGCGCCAGCAGACGGAAAAAGTTGGCTTCGCCAACTACTGCCTGTCTGACTTTGTCGCGCCGAAACTGAGCGGCAAAGCGGATTACATCGGTGCTTTCGCGGTGACCGGTGGTCTGGAGGAGGATGCGCTGGCGGACGCCTTCGAAGCGCAGCATGACGACTACAACAAGATTATGGTGAAAGCCATCGCTGACCGTCTGGCGGAAGCATTCGCGGAATATCTGCATGAGCGCGTGCGTAAAGTCTACTGGGGCTATGCGGCGAATGAGAACCTCAGTAACGAAGAGCTAATCCGCGAAAACTACCAGGGCATTCGCCCGGCGCCGGGCTACCCGGCGTGCCCGGAACATACCGAAAAGGCCACCATCTGGGAGCTGCTGGACGTCGAAGCACATACCGGGATGAAGCTCACCGAATCCTTCGCCATGTGGCCTGGCGCCTCGGTTTCCGGCTGGTATTTCAGTCATCCTGACAGTAAGTATTACGCCGTGGCGCAAATTCAGCGCGATCAGGTTGAAGATTATGCCTTCCGTAAAGGCATGAGCGTGGCAGAAGTTGAACGTTGGTTAGCGCCTAATCTGGGCTACGACGCCGATTGATTCACAAAACTGTCATCTTTCTTTACAACAAACAGGGCACTCAATGAGTGCCCTGTCTCTTTCTTACGTTTAAACCCTTATACTGAAAGAACGTTCATCGGCACTGCTTGCCGGATGGCTCATTTTTGTAGGCCTGATAAGCGTAGCGCCGTCAGGCGGTATGTCATTGCGATGAACCTCAGGAACATATAACGATAAGGAGAACCTGATTCCGTGCTAACTCTGTTACACCTGCTTTCTGCTGTCTCTATGCTGGTTTGGGGCACACATATTGTGCGTACCGGCGTGATGCGCGTCTTTGGCGCCCGTTTGCGTACCGTACTCAGCCGTAGCGTTGAAAAGAAGCCGCTCGCCTTTTGTGCGGGTATCGGCGTGACCGCGCTGGTGCAAAGCAGCAACGCCACCACCATGCTGGTGACCTCATTTGTCGCACAGGATCTCGTGGCGCTTACCCCGGCGCTGGTCATTGTGCTGGGCGCCGACGTGGGGACCGCGCTGATGGCGCGTATCCTGACTTTCGATCTCTCATGGCTATCGCCACTGCTGATTTTCATCGGCGTGATCTTTTTTCTCGGGCGTAAGCAGTCCCGCGTGGGGCAACTGGGGCGGGTTGGCATCGGGCTGGGGTTGATTTTACTGGCGCTGGAGCTGATTGTGCAGGCGGTCACGCCGATAACCCAGGCTAACGGCGTACAGGTTATTTTCGCCTCGCTGACCGGCGATATTATGCTGGATGCGCTGATTGGCGCTATGTTCGCGGTGATCAGTTACTCCAGCCTGGCGGCGGTTTTGCTGACGGCAACCCTGACCGCTGCCAGCATTATCTCGTTTCCTGTCGCGTTGTGCCTGGTGATTGGCGCCAACCTTGGCTCTGGCCTGCTGGCGATGCTCAACAATAGCGCGGCTAACGCTGCTGCCCGTCGCGTGGCGCTTGGCAGCTTGTTGTTTAAGCTGGTGGGGAGTCTGATTATCCTGCCGTTTGTTCATCCGTTGGCGAATCTGATGGATGAGCTGCCGCTGCCGAAATCTGAGCTGGTCATTTATTTCCATGTTTTCTACAACCTGGTACGTTGCATAGCGATGGTGCCTTTCGCCGAACCGATGGCGCGTTTTTGCAAGCGTATTATCCGTGATGAGCCGGAACTGGACGCCCACCTGAAGCCTAAGCATCTGGACATCAGCGCACTGGATACCCCAACCCTGGCTCTGGCCAATGCCGCCCGTGAGGCCCTACGTATTGGCGATGCGATGGAGCAGATGATGGATGGGCTAAAGAAGGTGATGCACGGCGAACCGCGTGAAGAGAAAGAGTTGCGCAGGATGGCGGACGATATCAACGTACTGTACACGGCGATTAAGCTCTATCTGGCGAGGATGCCAAAGGATGAACTGGCAGAAGAAGAGTCGCGCCGTTGGGCTGAGATTATCGAAATGTCGCTCAACCTTGAACAGGCGTCGGATATTGTTGAGCGTATGGGCAGCGAGATTGCCGACAAGTCGCTGGCAGCGCGTCGGGCATTCTCTGTCGAAGGGCTGAAAGAACTTGATGCACTGTACGATCAACTGCTCAGTAATCTGCAACTGGCGATGTCGGTATTCTTCTCTGGCGACGTGACCAGCGCCCGTCGTCTGCGCCGCAGCAAGCACCGTTTCCGCATCCTTAACCGTCGTTATTCGCATGCGCACGTGGATCGTCTGCATCAGCAGAACGTGCAGAGCATTGAGACCAGTTCCCTGCACCTGGCGTTGCTGGGCGATATGCAGCGTCTGAACTCACTGTTTTGCTCTGTGGCTTACAGTGTGCTGGAACAGCCGGATGAGGACGACGAGCGTGAGTACTAACGAGGACAGATGAAAGGTTGCCCGGTGGCGCTGATGCTTACCGGGCCTACGGATAACCGTCAATGTTGTCGTCTACCTTGATGCCGGATAAGGCGAAGCTACCATCCGGCATCAGACAACAAACCAACTAAAAGCAGTGACCCGCCTCAACGGCAACCGCCTCTTCACCCGCTTTAAAGATATACGTGGTGTTTGGGCCGCCAAGCACGGATTGACCGTTGCTCACTTTGATCCAGTTCCCTTCCGGCAGACCAATCACCGTCAGTTCCGGTGCCACAACCAGCAGTTCGCGAATACGCTGTTCACGCGTTTCGCCTTTATGGCCTTCCGGCAGCGCGTTGGTGAAGTGCGGATTAATTTGCAGTGGGAACAGACCCAGGGCATCAAAGCCTTTTGGATCGACAATCGGCATGTCGTTGGTGGTGCGGATGGTCTGGCAGGCAAGGTTGGAACCCGCGCTCCAGCCGATGTACAGCGCGCCGCGTTTGACGACATCGACAATCGGCGCCAGCAGTCCGCGCTCGCGGCTCTCTTTCAGCAACTGGAAGGTGTTACCCCCGCCGACAATCACCAGTTCGGCGTTTTCAATGGCTGCAATCGGATCGGTAACGGTATGAATGCCAGTAACGTTAACGCCCATTGGCGCAAAGATGGCTGCCGTTTTCGCCGTGTACTCATCCCAGGTTTGCGTCACGCCGGCAAATGGAATAAACACCGCCGTGCGGCGACCGTTCAGTTGCTCTGCGATCAGCGGCAGCGCATGTTCCATCCAGCCTTTGCCCGGCAGCGTCGAGTTACTCAATAAAAGCAGTTCCATCATTTCTCCATGTAATCAGAAAATTACAAACCGCGGTCATGCTACCACTATCGATCTAACGCCTTCCTGATATGGCTCACGATGTTGGAAGAGGAGACAGATGCTGAGACTATTTTTTAAGCGTCAATTCAATACCGAGCGCCTTCATCACTGCAAGCGTAGTTTTCAGCGTTGGGTTACCTTTCTCACTAAAAGAGCGATAAAGTTGTTCGCGGGATAATCCCGTTTCTGCCGCGATGTTCGCCATTCCCTTAGCGCGAGCCACCACGCCCAATGCTTTTGCAATGTACGCTGCATCGCCTGTTTCGAGGGCATCGGCCATAAAAACGGCAATTTCTTCATCATCGACCAGCGCAGTTGCGGGATCGTACTGCGTAAGTTTATTCATGGTGGAAGATCTCTTGATAATCCAGTGAACGGGCGAGCATTCTCCAACAGGTTTGACATCACCAGCTAAACCATGAGCCAAACGAAAAAGGCGTGTAGCAATGAGCGTTTTAGCTCTCCTGTCCCGTAAGTTTTGCTCCCAACGCTGGAAAACCATTGTCTGAAGAATTTCCATGAGTACGTTCCATGTATTTTATAAACTACATTCTGAATTGACAAGTTGAGACTAGAGAATAAAAAAATGGGGAGTATGGGGAAATGTTGGGTGGAGGAAACAGGAAAGCGCCTCGCAATAATACGTAGTTTTTCAGGACGCTGCGGTTGATACGAGAAACGATAACAGGGGATAGGGGCGGCTTTGTGCCAGGAACGGAAGTTGAAGATCAGGACCAAGAAAGAAGTTAGGAGGAATTTTTTTGGAGAAAATCCGCTCAGTATGAGTTCTGAAGAAAAAAACAGTGCATACTTTGAGCAATACATTCTTAGGATACCGATCTTCATCTGCATGGATTTTTTGACGTGATTGATTTCATAAGTTTTAACGACCGCTATAAACAACTCAGAACTTTATTACCACTTGCTAAAAATGTAGCTGAATATTTGATAGCAGGACTAAACATTCGCATCTTTGAACCCGCAAGCGCAGTTGAGGATGTTCTTATCGTTTACCACGGTGGTGGAGTCAACTCAGATGCTGGTTACGATATCCTTGCTCATCAGATAAGTCATCGTGGAGCTATTTGTACATGCCTCATAGATATCCGTGGACACGGGCGCTCATTGGGTAACAAAGGTAGCGTTTCTAATCCTGAGCAGGTCTGGCAGGATATCGACACTGTTCTTGAACATGTTCGCGTAAAGTTCCCCTGGGCCAGAGTTCACTTGCTTGGCCATTCAAGCGGAGGGGGGATGTTGATCAATTATTTTACTCGATTCACCCCCTCTCAACAAAGTGACAGCCTGATTTTACTTGCGCCTGAGTTTGGGCCTTTTGCGCCAGTTAAAATTTGCAGAAAAACAATGGTTCCATTCGCGTCGGTGAGCAAGTGGCCTTTCGTACTAAATGCGCTCAGTGTGGGATTACTATGCGGTAACCGTTATGCAGTTACTCTTAATTTCCCCAATGAGGTTATGCTATTAAGACCTGAATTTGTTCAGCGATACAGCGTGAATATGGCGAATGCTTTGACGCCGCGTCAACCTGCAAGGCAAATTGCAGCATTGCCATTACCTGTAACTGTTCTGAT
The DNA here is from genome assembly GCF_026719375.1 of Citrobacter sp. W9. Lineage (NCBI taxonomy): Bacteria > Pseudomonadati > Pseudomonadota > Gammaproteobacteria > Enterobacterales > Enterobacteriaceae > Citrobacter > Citrobacter sp. W9. The sequence goes on from NZ_JAPPTE010000016.1 coordinate 16,198, forward strand.
AGCTGAAAAGGATGAGCTATTTGATGCAAGACAAATGTCAGAGTTTGTAGAAGGATGTGGTAACCCGAATTTACATAGTAGAATTATTGAGCACAGTAAGCATTTAGACTGCATCTTTGATATTAGTGAAGAAATTCTTCAACATTTGAATAGATGTACGTCAAATTAAAGCATATCTTAAGAATTTAGTTCTGCTCAATACGTACTGATTATTATTGAAAACTATTCCCGTGTCCGCTTCTCGCTCTCAGCAGACCTTCAGCGTCAGGAACGTGACTGCAGTGTGCCAGGAGCGGACGTTGCTAACATCGCGATATATTAATTCATGGATGGCAGTTCATGGGGATAAAATTATGAAGCACGAGCTGTGGACAAATGAAGCCGGTTTAGATTTGTTTTGTCTTGCCGGTCCACTGGGAGACTCTGCTCGGAAATTGCTGGATCCGGACTACAGATTAGTGTGGACATGTGATGCAGATTCGCACCTTGAAGCAATGAAAAAATATTATACGTTCCGTAATTGGGGTGAATATCAAACTGATTTCCCTGAACAGGATAGTAAGACCTACAAAGAAATGGGATGGGAGTAAAAAGCACAAAATCCACAACCTAGCCGCTCTTATTCTCATGTCTCTACGACGTCCGCTTCTCGCTCACAGCGGACCTTCATCTCAGTTAGCTCGTCCGCTTCGTGCCAGGAGCGGACGTTTGAGCTCAATAAGTAAGGACGTTATATTTTGTCCTGATTGACACGGGATGAAAGCTCCTGATGGCTCTCTTTTCGCTCGCTGTAACGATCTGCAAGGTAACCGGTTTGTCCCTTAAGCAGCAGCGTGATTTTAAACAGCTCCTCGGCGACATCGACGATACGGTCATACCATGACGAAGGTTTCATTCGTCCGTTTTCGTCGAACTCTTGCCATGCCTTGGCTACAGAGGACTGGTTGGGGATCGTAAACATCCGCATCCAGCGACCCAGAATACGCATCTGGTTCATGGCATTGAAGGACTGTGAACCGCCGCAGACCTGCATTACCGCAAGTGTTTTGCCCTGCGAAGGACGAACCGCGCCTTCACTTAAGGGTATCCAGTCAATCTGCGCCTTCATCACCGCGCTCATAGCACCGTGCCGTTCCGGAGAACTCCACACCATCCCGTCACACCATCTGACCAGACCGCGCAGCTCGGTGACTTTGGGATGCGTGTCCGGCGCATCATCCGGCAGGGGTAAACCGGAGGGGTTAAAGAGTTTCACCTCCGCGCCCATCGCCGTCAGCAGGCGACCCACTTCCTCCGCGGCAAAGCGGCTGTAGGAGCGCTCTCTTACTGAACCATACAGGATCAGAATTCTTGGTGGCTCCTGCAGATGCAGGCGTTCAGCGATGTCTTGATCAAAGCATTCCGTATTCAGGGCAGGAAATTGTTCCATTTTTCTCCTCCAGAGAGAGCAGATGATTTCAAAGTTAATATATATGATTTATCATATATGTATTCTAAAGTGAACGGAGAGGAAAATGCTACAACCTGTTCAGCTTTTCAAAATCCTGTCGGATGAAACACGGCTCGCCATTGTCATGCTTCTGCGGGAGTCCGGAGAACTGTGCGTGTGCGATATCTGTGCAGCTACCGCCGAATCACAGCCCAAAATATCACGTCATATGGCTATCCTTCGCGAGTCTGGGCTAGTTCTGGATCGTCGGGAAGGCAAATGGATTCACTATCGTCTGTCACCTCATATTCCTGCGTGGGCCGCTGAGACAATCACGACGTCCTGGCAGTGCCTTCGGGAAGATGTGCGGGAATGGTTGGCAAAGTCGGCCTGCACCTCTTGCTGAGGAAGGAAAACATATTCACATAATCATATATAACGGGGTTTGAAATGTTTTTGGCAGGGAGTATATTTTTACTGACGCTGGTACTGGTGATCTGGCAACCCAGAGGTCTGAGTATTGGCTGGAGCGCGAGTATCGGAGCTGCGCTGGCGCTGGGTACCGGAGTCATCCATATCGCTGATATTCCCGTTGTCTGGAATATTGTCTGGAACGCGACTGCGGCATTTATTGCGGTCATCATCATCAGCCTGCTGCTCGATGAGTCCGGCTTCTTTGAATGGGCCGCACTGCACGTCTCCCGCTGGGGTAACGGACGTGGTCGCCTTTTGTTTACCTGGATAGTCTTGCTTGGGGCCGCTGTTGCTGCGTTGTTTGCCAATGACGGCGCCGCACTGATCCTGACGCCGATTGTAATTGCGATGCTGCTCGCACTGGGATTCAGCCAGGGCACGACATTGGCCTTTGTCATGGCCGCAGGATTTATTGCAGATACGGCCAGCCTGCCGCTGATAGTTTCCAATCTGGTGAATATCGTCTCGGCGGACTTTTTCGGTCTGGGCTTTACGCAGTATGCCTCCGTTATGATCCCCGTAGATGTGGCCGCGATTGCGGCCACTCTGGTCATGCTGCATCTCTTCTTCCGCAAGGACATTCCGGAGACGTATGACGTTTCGCTGCTGAAGACGCCTGCCAGTGTGATAAAGGATCCGGCAACGTTCAGGGCGGGCTGGATTGTCCTGTTATTGCTGCTTGTCGGTTTCTTTGTGCTGGAACCTCTGGGGATCCCGGTCAGTGCGATAGCGGCTACTGGCGCAGCAGTACTGTTTATAGTGGCGAAAAGAGGTCATGCCATCAACACCGGAAAAGTCCTGCGCGGTGCGCCATGGCAGATTGTTATTTTTTCGCTGGGCATGTACCTGGTGGTCTATGGCCTGCGCAATGCAGGACTCACGGAGTATCTGTCTGACGTGCTGAACCTGCTGGCAGAAAAGGGGTTATGGGCAGCAACGTTCGGCACCGGTTTCCTGACCGCGTTCCTGTCATCGGTGATGAACAATATGCCGACGGTGCTGATTGGCGCACTGTCGATTGACGGGAGTACGGCGACTGGCGTCGTCAAAGAGGCTATGATTTATGCCAATGTGATTGGCTGCGATTTAGGCCCGAAAATCACCCCGATTGGCAGTTTGGCAACCTTGCTTTGGCTGCATGTGCTTGCCCAGAAAAATATAACGATTACATGGGGATATTACTTCCGCACTGGCATTATCATGACGCTGCCCGTGCTGTTTGTCACTCTGGCCGCGCTGGCGTTGCGCTTCTCCATCACTTTGTAATGAGATACAGATATGAGCAACATTACCATCTATCACAACCCTGCCTGCGGCACTTCTCGTAACACGCTGGAGATGATCCGTAACAGCGGCAACGAACCGACGATAATTTATTATCTCGATACGCCACCGACCCGTGATGAGCTGATTAAACTTATTTCAGAAATGGGAATTACGGTGCGTGCATTACTGCGTAAGAATGTTGAGCCTTATGAACACCTGGGTCTTGATGAAGAGAAATTTAGTGATGAGCAGTTGATTGATTTCATGCTTCAACATCCGATCCTGATTAATCGGCCGGTAGTCGTTACGCCGCTTGGCACTCGTCTTTGCCGCCCTTCAGAAATAGTGTTGGATATTCTACCGGAAGGTCAGAAACGAGCGTTTACCAAAGAGGATGGCGAGAAGGTCATTGACGAAACGGGGAAGCGGGTTAAGTAATCTGCCCACTTCGTGCCAGGAGCGGGCGCTGCGGTATATTCCGCTTTCTGCTCGAATCGGACTGAGGTAACGTAGCGGAAATATTTTTCCGGATTCAACCAAGATGCCTTCGATCGAAACGTTTATGACCTTCCTTCTTGCGCTGACTCTACTGGAGATTTCTCCGGGGCCAGACATGATGCTAACTATCGCCAGAGGAGTCGGTCAGGGAAGACGTATTGCACTGCTTACGGTACTGGGTAATGTATTTGTAGCTGGTTTTGTGCAAGTTTCTTTTCTTGTCCTGGGGCTGGTAACCGTTGTTCATGCCTGGCCGGTGGCGCTAGATCTGCTAAGGTGGGCTGGCGCAGCTTATCTGATATGGCTGGGCATAAAAATGATTGCGACTTCTGGCACTGATACACGTCTGCGAAAAACTGCAAAAATTTCTGACTGGAATGCCGTTAAGGAAGGCGCCCTGAATAGCCTGACTAACCCAAAATCCCTGTTGTTCATGTTTGCTTTTCTTCCTCAGTTTGTCGATCCCACCGCGGGTCCTGTCTGGCTGCAATTACTTGTTCTGGGTAGTATCCAAAAGCTGGCAGGAATCGTTTCCCTGGGGTCGGTCGCGATGGCATCAGGGACATTTGGAAACTGGCTGGGTAAACACCCAGGCTTTATCAAATGGCAGGAACGGTTTACCGGAGTTGTCATGATAGGCCTCGGTATCCGCATGTTGTTTAGCGGGTCTGGTGTAGTATCGAAATCTGCCAGAGAAGCTTAACCGAAACGGTAAACCCAGTGTCCGCTTCGTTCACAGCAGACCTTCCGCCCGCAAAAGCTCGAGTTATTTCTCATTGCTGTAACTGGAGAGGCGGCGCTCAAGGTTAGTCCGAACCTGCGGCCACTCATCATCAATTATGCTATACCGTATAGAAGTACGTTTTCGGCCATCAGGCATAATTCGTTCATTTCTGATGATGCTTTCCTGGACTGCGCCAATACGGAGAATGGCAGCTTGAGAGCGCTCATTCAATACATCAGTCGTAAACTGAACGCGAACACAGTTCAGTTGCTCAAAGGCGTATCGCAGCAGTAACAGTTTACTCTCGGTATTTGCAGCTGTTTTTGCCAGCTTTGTGAATACCAGGTATGACCAATTTCGAGCTTTCGGTTTTCTTTATCAATCTTCCAGAAACGTGTTGACCCAATGACGCGTTGGTCTGATGAGAGCGTTACAGCAAACGGCATGACTGTGCCTTCAGTTTGCCCCTGCAGGGCTTTCTGAATGTACGACTCAGCTGTGTCAGCAGACGGAACTACCGTAAATGGCAGGGACCAGAGTTCCCCATCCGCAGCAGCATCAATCAATAGCTGAGCATCTGTCTTAAGCAGAGGACGGAGCGTGACAAGAGATCCTTGCAATGTAGGCGTCATATTTGTGACCTTACAGTTATTTTGTGTCGATGGATTGGACTGCATAATCCTGTACCGAATGACTTACTATGCTCCGTTTACATTTAATAATCGACTAATCAAGAGGTGATTATCTGCTTACTGCTCATGATGGCAGCTTGTCCGCTCTAAACAGACCTTCAGAAAACGATACATAATGCCGACCACTAGACTTCGATCCCTTTCTGTTTCAGCTCTTTTCTAATCACACGCTTAATCCAGGCAGCCAACGATTCATCGCCATCCTGCCGTTGTGCTTCTTCCATCGCTTTGCGAAGTTCCGGATCCAGACGGAATTGAAACGGAGGATTGCCTCTTCTTTCGTTCATGTGTGTTGACACCTTAATTACACAAGAGTAGTGTGAGTATGTGTGATGACACATTACTCTCACACACCAAAAATGACAACGCCCCGAAAGTGCGGGAACACGATCAGGGCGTCTAACCACAACATTATACGAGGTAATGCTATGGCTGATGCTAATAGTACCACTAACGCCTGTTTTGCGTCTTCTTCTCCCATTCCGCAAGCCGATCTGCTTTATTTTCCACTCGCCGAGGCATTCCGCCATCTTGATTGTAGCCATCTCACCACCGAAGAAAATCTGGCGCTATCGTTTGGCTGTGAAGAGGCGCTGGCAGGGTTGTACCAGACGCTGAATTTTATGGGCGAAAGCCTGCTGACCATGGCGGGTGAAGGTCAGGAACATTTTGCGTATGAGAGCATATGCCAGTTAGGACACAGCCTGGTCAACATCAGCCAGTTGATTCCCGCGCTGGCGCAATTGGAAGCGAAAGCTGACCAGCAATTGTTCGCTGTTGCATAGTACCTAAAATAAACAGAGCGCCCATCCCTGGCGCTCTGTTCCTGCTACTTTACCCCGCCCGAGCAAATTCTGCCGCTTCGGCGATTAGCGCGTCATCCGGGCGTACGCCGGTGTACATGGCGAACTGCTCCACGGCCTGTAAGGCAATCACCTCTGCACCGCTGATGGTCTTTTTACCTAATTGCTGTGCCAGTTTGATTACCGGTGTTTCCGGCGGCAGGGCGACAACATCAAACACCACGCTGGCGGCAGCGACCATCGCTTCGCTGTAGGCCAGTTCATCGCTCTCTTTACCGCCAGCCATACCGACGGGCGTCACGTTGACCAGAATATCGCAGGCAATCCCTTCCGGCTGAGGTTGCCACTGGAAACCGTACTGTTTTGCCAGCGCCGGGCCGCTCTCACGATTGCGGGCGGCGACGATCACATCGTGAAAACCGGCATCGCGAAACGCGGCGATAACCGCTTTACCCATTCCACCGCTGCCGCGGATCATGACGCGTGCGTGGTTATCAAGCTGGTGGCTGGTAATCAGGCTTTTTACCGCAATGTAGTCGGTGTTAAATCCTGTCAGCGTACCGTTGTCATTGACGATGGTGTTGACGGAGTCAATGACTTTTGCGGAAGGATCGATGGCATCCAGAAACGGCATGCAACTCTCTTTAAACGGCATAGAGACCGCACAGCCGCGAATCCCGAGTGCGCGAACGCCTTTCACTGCGGCCTCAATATCCTGCGTAGTAAAGGCTTTGTAGATAAAATTTAACCCCAACTTTTCATACAAATAGTTGTGAAAACGTGTGCCGAAGTTGCCGGGTCGGCCGGCAAGCGACATGCACAGCTGGGTGTCGCGGTTAATCATGTTAAATCTCCTCGGCGTGAGACAATATGTACTGTTCGGCTTCCTGCGACCAAATCCCCTGATGACGCTTCAGGATATCGCGCAAGGCTGGATCATCAATCTGAGTGAGCGCGGTTAATGGTAAGGCTTTGCCGGTGTAAACCAGTTTTTTACCGCCACCGACCTGCGGCAGCTCCAGCGTTGTTTCACCTGCCGCATTCAATCCCAGAATGTGCGTCACCACTTTTGCCGCCTGAACTTTCTTCTCTTCGATCAGTTTTACCGCCGTGCGCATGTCGTCGGTATTGCCGCCAGATGTCCCAACATAATGGGTGAAGGCATAGTGCACGTCGTAGAAGTTAATCGGCGCGCTAAACTGCTTATCCTGCGGACCCGCAAAGAAGTTCATGCAGCCATCGGCAGCCAGCAGGGAAGAAGCCAGCGTGACCAGTTCTTCGTTGGGCACAAATACAAAGATGTCGTCAAACCCATGTCCGCCGCTCAATGCCATCAATGAGTCATAAGCCGCATCCTGGGCGTGGAGATAGTGGATTAACGTTTGTGGTTCTGATGGATAGTGCTTACGGGCGTAGCTCAACTTGTCGTTATTGGTGTCGGTTACCACCAGCAGCGCAGGGTTAACCGGGCCATGCAGTGCATAGTCGATCGCCAGTAGTCCCATTGGCCCGGTACCGCCGAGGATTAACGTGCGCCCCTGCGGACGAATGCCCATCTTATGGTTATAAGTGCCTTCCTGCAGGTGATAGTTGGCGTTGAATGCGCCAATCACGCAGGATAGCGGCTCAACCAGCGAGCCTTCAAAATAGGTTTCGCCTTCGTAGGCCAACAAGCAGTCCTGCTCCATGACTTCATCAGGAATGATGACGTGCGTGGCTTCACCGCCTACCCACGGGAAGGAGTAGCCGGGACAGTCCGGGCGATCCGGCAGTTGCAGGTTGGCCTGAATGACATAGCGTTGGCCGGGCTGAAACTTATGCTGCCATTTTTTCCCTACGGCGAGAATATCGCCGCAGAACTCGTGGCCGATGATGATCGGGTTGGTGGCCACATCGTCCGGCACTTTTTTGTGGTTCTCGCCCTGGTTAGCCTCTTTCCAGGAAGAAAGGCACAGGCTGTCGGTCACGACCGAAGCCAGAATTTCATCGTCCTGCATTTCGGGAAGGTCGAAGGTTTCCAGGCGCAGATCGCGTTTACCATAAAGGCGTAAAGCTGTTGTTGTTTGCATTGTTACCACCTCTTCCTCTTTCGAGGACAATTTATTGAAGGTGCCCCAGCATCGCCGGGGCGGAAAAATCAGGACAGGAAGCCCAGTGCGTTACCAATAATCCCCAGCGCAAACAGGGCGAAGATCAGCCATACTGGATTAATTTTTTTGTTGAGTAGCCGTACCATCAGCAGCGTCAGACCCAGCGCCAGCAGGCCAGGACAGAGTTGGTCGAGGATGTTCTGCACGGTCATGGTGACGGTGGCGCCGTCTGCGCCAGGCGTTTGCGATACCACCAGCGGCACGTTGATGCTGGTCCATTTGGTGACCAGTACCCCCATGACAAACAGGCCAAGAATTGATGCGCCTTCGGTCAGTTTTTGCAGCAGGTTGCCGCCCATGTCGCTGACGATATTGACCCCTTTACGAAAGCCAAGCTGTAAGCCGTACCACTTCATGGCAAGACGTACTGCATTGAAAATAAAGAAGAACAACAATGGGCCGAGAATGTTACCGGACAGTGCGAGCGAGGCGCCGAGCGCGGCGGTAATCGGGCGCAGCGTTCCCCATACCAGCGGATCGCCGACGCCGGCCAGCGGACCCATCAGCCCAACTTTGATGCCATTGATTGCGCCGTCGTCAATTTCAGCGCCGTTGGCGCGGGCTTCTTCCATCGCGGCGGTCACGCCAATCACCGGGCCGCAAACGGCAGGTGTGGTATTGAAGAACACCAGGTGACGTTTGAGTGCTGCAACCTGGTCCTCTTTCAGTGGATACAGCCGCTTGATGGCAGGGATCATGTCGTAGCAAAAGCCCAACCCATGAATGCGTTCAAAGTTGAATGATGCCTGTTGCAGGTTGGAGCGAACAAACATGCTAAACAGGTCGGATTTGGTCAGTTTTTTCTGTTCCATGGCTGGCTCCATTAGTCATCAAGCTGATCGAGAGCTTGAGAAGAGGCGGGTTGCGCCTGCGGTTCGGCTTTACGCCACTGTGGGTTCAACTGGATGTAGACCAGCGCGATAATCACGCCCACGCCACCGAAAGCCAGCAGGCTCAAATCGAGATACCCTCCGGCAATAAATCCGAGGAAGAAGAAGGGCATCAGGTACTTCACGCCCATCATGCGCAGCACCATGGCGTAACCGACCACCACGATAAAGCCACCGGCAATCTGCAATCCGCGGGTGACGAATTCTGGAATGGCGTTGAGCATATTGCTGACCATATCGGCGCTGACAAACAGCGAGACGATTAATGCAGGGATGGCAACGCGCAGCGCCTGTACGCCGAGAGCGGAAACGTGCAGCATGTCGATGGTGCGAAAGCGGGCCTCTTCGGCTGCTTTATCCGCCGCGTGCTGGAACACCACGGTGATGGTACGGGCAAAGACAGTTAGTACCTGACCTGCCGCCGCGACGGGCAGGGCGATGGCGATACCGGTAGCAATACTTTGCTGACCGACGATAACCAGAATGGCGGAGATAATACTGGCGAGCGCCGAATCGGGAGACTGCGCTGCGCCGACGTTCATCCAGCCAAGAGCGATTAACTCCAGCGTACCGCCGAGCATAATCCCGGTTTTTAAATCACCGAGGATCAGGCCGATAACGGTACAAGCAATTAGCGGGCGGTGGGTCTGGAACTCATCCAGCACGCTGCCCATTCCGGCAATACAGGAAAATAGGAATATGGCGATAATTTGTAGGGTACTTATTTCCATAATATGTCACCTTGTGAATGTGATCATCCCTGCCTGTTAAAGCATAAGTGCACAGGCATTTTTATTTATTCAGCGAAAGATTGTTCTTCTATTTTTTCGAGAATATTAATAGATGGATCGGATGCGACGACGCGTAAATCCAGCGTGACACCTAGTTTATCTAACTCACGAAACGCATTAATGTCGTCGCTGTCTAAAGAAACGGCTTTGGTTAATTGTTTTTTACCCGGTCGCCAGGCCATGCCGCCAATATTTAACGTGGCAATTTTTACCCCTTGTTTTACCATTGCTAAAACATCCTGCGGGCGGGTAAACAGATAAAAAACAGTTTCGCTCTGATATTGCGGGTTATGGTAAACAGCGACTGCCTTTTCGATATTAACGACGTTAACCTTCATTCCTGGCGGGGCTGCCTGACGTAATAATGTTCGACGTACTTCATCGTTATAAACGTCGTCATTGCAGATAATAATTCGTTGGGCATTCGCCACCTTCGACCAGACGGTGGTTACCTGACCGTGAATCAAGCGGTCATCGATACGAGCAAGGGTAATGTTCATCAGAAATCCTCTTCGGTCGTTTCCAGATGTTGCCAGACGACACAGGTTTGTTGAGCAATGGTCGTCAGGTGTTCGCACAGTTCATCCACATTCATACTGCTTTGGTTGTCTACCAGTTCCAGCGCTAATGGCAGCGACAACCCGCTAATGACGCGAATGGTGGGGTTTTGCATTGCCAGTGAAGCGGCAGCATTCCAGGGACTGCCACACTGCAGATCGACGGCAATCAGCCATTCATCATTAGCGTGAGCACTTGCTAACTTTTTCAGTTTTTCTACAATGTTGCTGGCGTTCTCCCCTGGGACAAATGCCACAGCTTCGACGTTGACATCGCCGTAGACCATCTGTACCGATTCCAGCATGGCGCAGGCCAGATTGCCGTGAGCACAGAAGATTGCATTGACCATAAAACCTCCTTAGCCGCGCGTTTTTCCGCCCGCAATGTTAGTGGTTACTCCGGTGATATAACTGGCGCGATCTGAGAGGAGATAACAAACAAAATCAGCGACTTCACTTAAACGTCCTGAACGACCGATCGGGATCGCGTTCCTGGTATAACCCTCACGCAGCTGTTCGACGGTGATGTTGCGGGTCCAGGCCAGCGCTTCTTCATACTCGGGGGTGCGCAGACCGGTTTTTTCCAGAATGCCAGGCGCAATTCCCACCACACGAATACCGTGTTTGCCCAACTCTTTCGACCAGGAGCGGGTAAAGCTATTCAACGCGGCTTTGGTGGCGGCATAGCAGCTTTGGCCCTCTGAACCTTCCAGCCCGCTTTCGGAAGAGACATTCACGATCACGCCGTTATGCTGTTTTACCATTTGGCGTGCCGTTGCTTGCGACATTAAGAACACACCTTTCTGGTTGATATTAACCATTTTTTCAAAAGCAGCTTCGTTGAGTTCGTATTGCCCGGCAGGTGCTTTTTCATCGACCAGCAGGCGCGGGAAGTTGACGCCAGCATTATTTACCAGTCCATCAATACGCCCATAGCGTTGGATAATTTCAGCAACAGTATGATTAACCGCTTTGGCGCTGGAAATATCTGTTGGCCAGAAATAATATCCGTCATGGCTATCATATTTACCTTCTCCACCATGAATATCTGCCATTTGCACATTAGCACCTTGTGCTAATAACTCCTCGACAATCGCCAGGCCAATTCCGGATGCACCACCGGTAACAATAATGACTTTGTCCTGCAGATTTAACCACGTTTGCATAATAAACTCCCGATTTCAGATAAGGGGATCCCACATAAAATTAATTATGGCAGGACCAATTATAATTTATTTACTTCAACAATAATTCAGCGGTATGACTGTTGGTGACTAAACAGTTAATATAATTCCCACGTAATGCGCCTAATATCCCACTGTATTTTTCTTCACCCATCGCAATACCAATGGAGTAACGTGCCTGTTTTAATTTATCGGTTTCGATGGCGAGCGTCTTTTCACTCATCCTGGTCTCTACGGTCACACCGTTGATATCGTAAAAGCGCGAGCAAATGTCTCCGGCGACATGGCGGGCATGCAGGTCATCACTCTCTTCGCTGCCGTAAAAAGCGTGCCAGTTGGCGCCATCGCGTATTGCCGGAGACCCAATTCCAACCAGCGCGACATCCAGATTATCCCAGTAAGCGGAAATCGATTTGAAGTGCCGGGACTGCATAATGCCGTTACGGATCAGCGGGTTTTCCAGCAGCGCCGGGAAATCGGCCAGGTGTGATTCCCCTTTCAGCTTTGCCGCGGCGCCGTAGGTCAGCGTATTGACGTGGTAGCGGCTTTCAAGTTTACCGGACGGTCCGCCGATAATCGGCACACAGATAAGCTGGCGTGACTGGCTGGCCGGGGATAATCCTTCAACCAATCCTCGCACCGCGCGACCCCATGAAAAACCAATAATGTCGCCGGGTTCCAGTAAGCGTTCCAGCAGCTGTGCGCCGTGCACGCCCATCATAGTGAGTTGTTCATCTTCCTGTTCGCTGTCGCAGGAGACTACGACCGCTTCTTTCAGGCCAAATTTCTGTTTTAGCTGCTGTTCCAGCCACAGATTTTCGTTGTAGTCATAATTAATGGCGATGGTGACGATACCCTGCTCGCGGCCACGTTTTAGTAATCGGCTGATCGTGGTGCGGTAAATCCCCAGCTCGCGGGCGATTTGCGCTTGTGTCATATCCTGCTCGTAATAAAGCTGCGCTATTTTTACGATCAGGCGGATATCATCGCTGTTTTCCATCGCCATTTTTGGACTCCTGCACATTTGTGCAAATCACGAAATTGCCTTCTTGATCTGATATAACCCCATCCTTTCCACATCTCAAAGCTATTTTCACTTATTTCAGCGCGTTAAACTGGCCGATTATGTTGCACATTTGATGTGGCGATAGCACGCTGTCGGCACAGATGTGCATGTTGCTCTAATGTATTGATTCTGCTTGTTTTCACTCAGCAAAATTGCAGGTATGCATTACTAACACTTTTGTGTCAAAAGCTGGGACAGATCACAAATAGTGCGGAGGCAGTCGGACACGATTATTTTTTATCGCCCGCAAGGTAGGGTATATTTCGCTTTTAATACACAAAATCATTCAAGTTGTATCAAGGCGGCAAGGGAACGAATCCCTGGGAGCATAGATTGCTATGCGACCTGGGTGAGTGAGGGCAGCCAACGCAGAGACAGCTTGAAGGATGAAGTGTATACAGGAGAAACTATGCTGCCCGACTCATCCATCCGACTAAATAAATACATCAGTGAAAGCGGAATCTGCTCGCGTCGCGAGGCGGATCGCTTTATCGAACAAGGGAATGTCTTCCTGAATGGTAAACGCGCCACCATCGGCGATCAGGTGATGCCTGGCGACGTCGTAAAAGTGAATGGTCGGTTGATTGAGCCGCGTGAAGCGGAAGATCTGGTCTTTATCGCGCTGAACAAGCCGGTAGGGATTGTTAGCACCACCGAAGACAGCGAGCGCGACAACATTGTTGATTTCGTGAATCACAGCAAGCGTGTGTTCCCAATCGGTCGTCTGGACAAAGATTCCCAGGGACTTATCTTTCTGACCAACCACGGCGACCTGGTGAATAAAATCCTGCGTGCCGGTAACGATCACGAAAAAGAGTATCTGGTGACGGTCGATAAGCCGGTCACTGATGACTTTATCCGTGGGATGGGGGCCGGTGTGCCTATTCTCGGTACCGTCACCAAAAAATGTAAGGTGAAGAAAGAAGCGCCGTTTGTGTTTCGCATTACGCTGATTCAGGGGCTTAACCGTCAGATCCGTCGTATGTGCGAACACTTTGGCTATGAAGTTACCAAGCTTGAGCGTACGCGTATCATGAACGTTGGTTTGTCTGGTCTGCCGCTTGGTGAATGGCGCGACCTGACAGATGACGAACTGATCGATCTGTTCAAGCTGATTGAGAACTCGTCCTCAGAAGCCAAACCGAAGGCGAAAGCGAAGCCAAAAACCGCAGGCATTAAGCGTCCGGTGGTGAAAATCGAAAAATCAGCGGAGAAAGAGAAATCGCGCCCGGCGGCAAACGGTAAGCGTTTTACTTCGCCGGGACGTAAGAAGAAGGGACGTTAACGTCTGCCGCGCGTCGGCGTATTTGCTGACCAGGAAAACGATGCTTCCGCATCCGGTTTATAGGCCTGCTTTTTCTTCAACTGGCGGGCTTTTTTTGCTTCTGCTTCGCGCAAGGCCATCAGTTTATCGATGTACTCTTTCTTGATGCTGTTGGTCTCTGCGTTGGTCAGCAGGCGACCATGTGCAATGCGCGCGCGGTCGAGCCGCGTTTTCAGTTCACGCTGCTCGCGCTCGGTCATCTCTTTTTGGGTAATGCGGGGGAGTGCCATAGGGGTGCCCTCTGTTAGCCGATATCCTCAGTGTACGGCAAAGTGCAGAGGCTGGGTAGGCCGGATAAGGCGTTAGCCGCCATCCGGCGACGTGTACGCACTATGCTTGATAGCGCTACACTTATCAGGCCTACAGCCGACAATTAGCGGCGTGCTTTCTCTTTAATCGGCTTACCGGACCAGTAGCCTGCCAGCAGCGAACCGGAAAGGTTGTGCCAAACGGAGAACAGCGCGCCGGGCAGGGCGGCAAGCGGGCCGAAATAGATTTTGCCCAGCGCAGCGGCCAGCCCTGAATTCTGCATGCCGACTTCAATAGCCAACGTACGACAGGTCGACTCGTCGAAACCAAACAGTTTTCCGCCCCAGTAGCCGCCGAGCAGGCCAATGGTGTTATGCAGGATAACGGCGATAATCACCACAAAGCCAACGGACGCAATGTGCGAAGCAGAGCCTGCCACGACGGCGCTGATGATCGCCAGGATGCACACCATAGAAAACGCAGGCAGAAAGGGCTCGACGGCTTTTACGACGCGTGGGAACAGATGGTGAATGACCAGTCCCAGGGCAATCGGAATGACCACGATCTGCAGAATACTCAGCAGCATACCCATCACATCCACCTGAATATGCGCATCGACATACAGCCGTGTCAGCAGCGGTGTGGCGACGACGCCGACCAACGTTGAAACGGATGAAATAGTCACGGAGAGCGCCACATCACCTTTTGCCAGATAGATCATGACATTAGACGCTGTTCCACTGGCGACGCTACCGACCAGCACCATGCCTGCGGACAGTTCCGGCGGCATATTAAAAGCCAGCGCCAAAATCCAGGCGGCGAGCGGCATCACCAGATAATGCAGGAAAATACCCGCGGCGACCGGCGCAGGACGTGAGAGTACACGTTTAAAGTCATCCACCTTCAAATGGACGCCCATGCCGAACATAATCAGCATCAGTAACGACGGCACGAATGGCCCGACAGGTGTAAAGGTGGAGGGCGTGTAATACGCAATAACAGAGAGCAGCAGCGCCCATAATGGGAACAGCCGCGTCAGAGTAGCGAGCATGTTATATTCCTTGCGATTGAAATGTGTTGTGTTGTTATAAAAAAGCCGGGTTCGAGCCCGGCTATAGTTATTGTTTATCGCGTGATGAAATATTATTCAAACAAATTATGGTGCAGCTTCTGTACCACCTGTTCGGCTTCGGTACCTGGCACCAGGAAGCACAGGTTATGGCTGGACGCGCCGTAGCAAATCATGCGGATGTTGAATGGCTCCAGTACGCCGAACACCTCTTTACCCACGCCGCAGGCTTTGGACAGGTCGTTGCCAATCAGCGCTACCAGCGCCAGGTCTTCTTCCACTTCAACCCGACACAGGGCAGACAGTTCCATCAGCAGAGACTGTGTTAACAGCGTATCGCCGGTAGACGTTGAACCGGTGGTATCCAGCGTCAGCGCCACGCTGACTTCCGATGTGGTAATTAAATCTACCGAGATGTTGTGGCGCGCCAGGATGCCGAACACTTCCGCTAAAAAGCCGCGAGAGTGCAGCATATTCAGGCTATGCAGCGTTAGCAGCGTTTGCTTACGGCGTAGGGCCAGGGCGCGGAACAACGGTGGATTTTGGGTTTTATTGCATACCAGCGTACCGCCTGCTTTTGGATCCTTACTGGAGCCAACAAACACCGGGATATCGCTACGTACGGCAGGTAACAGGGTTGCCGGGTGCAGCACTTTCGCGCCGAAGGTCGCCATTTCCGCGGCTTCTTCGAAGGCGATTTCATCAATACGTTTAGCGGCTGGAACGACGCGCGGATCGGTGGTGTAAATGCCGGGAACATCGGTCCAGATATCGACGCGCGTTGCGTGCAGCGCTTCAGCCAGCAGGGCGGCCGTATAATCACTGCCGCCGCGTCCCAGCGTGGTAGTGCGGCCTTTGCTTTCGCTGCCGATAAAGCCTTGAGTAATCACCAGACCTTCACTCAGACGTGGTGCTAACTGGAGCGTTGCCAGTTCGGCCAGCGCCGCGACGTCGGGTTCTGCACGACCGAAACGATCGTTAGTGCGCATCACTTTACGTACGTCAAACCACTGCGCTTGCACGTTGCGCTCACGCAGGATCTCAACAAACAGGAGGGTAGACATCAGCTCACCGTGGCTGACCAGTTCGTCGGTCAGCGCGGTTGAGGTCGCCAGTGACGCCGCCTCTGCCAGCGTGGTGATGTTTTCCAGCAGGCGTTCGATCTCTTCACGTATCACGTTTGGATAACGCAGGCGTTCCAGAATATTGAACTGAATTTGGCGAATGGCGTCGAGTTTTTCGAAGCGCTCGGTTGGCTCCAGCCCTTCCGCCAGAGCAACCAGCAGGTTCGTAATGCCAGCCGATGCGGAGAGCACCACTAACCGGACGTTCGCATCAGAAAGCACCACATCAGCGCTGCGATTCATGGCATCAAAGTCCGCCACGCTGGTACCGCCAAACTTGGAGACAACTACATCAGTCATAACTACCTCGTGTCAGGGAGTGAATAGAGCGACCATGGCACATAAGGCAGAACGGAAACCGGTGCAGGCGCAAATGCAAATACCGTATTTATAAATAAAATGTGTAGCTTGCACTGTCAACGCTGGGATTATGCGGATTTTTCATGCTGCAACTGCGTTGAGTAACGGTACTAATAACAACGCTGATAACGGCTATACTTTGTAGCCTCGTTTGGCGGATGCCCTGGCAATGGCATTAAAACAATCACACTTTTCTGTGACTGGCGTTACAATCGATCTCAGTCACAATTCTCAAAATCAGAAGAGTATTGCTAATGAAAAACATCAATCCAACGCAGACCTCAGCCTGGCAGGCACTACAAAAACACTTTGAAGAGATGAAAGACGTTACTATCGCCGATCTGTTCGCGAAAGATAGCGATCGTTTCACCAAATTTTCCGCGACGTTTGACGATCTGATGCTGGTGGATTTCTCCAAAAACCGCATCACTGAAGAGACGCTGGCCAAACTGCAGGATCTGGCGAAAGAGACCGATTTGGCAGGCGCCATCAAGTCCATGTTCTCCGGTGAGAAAATCAACCGTACCGAAGACCGTGCCGTGCTGCACGTGGCGCTGCGTAACCGTAGCAATACCCCAATCATCGTTGACGGCAAAGATGTGATGCCGGAAGTGAACGCGGTGCTGGAGAAGATGAAATCCTTCTCTGAAGCGATCATCTCCGGAAGCTGGAAAGGTTATACCGGCAAAGCCATTACTGATGTAGTGAACATCGGTATCGGCGGTTCCGACCTTGGTCCGTTCATGGTGACCGAAGCGCTGCGTCCGTACAAAAACCATCTGAACATGCACTTTGTGTCTAACGTCGATGGGACGCACATCGCTGAAGTACTGAAGAAAGTGAACCCGGAAACCACGCTGTTCCTGGTCGCATCTAAAACCTTCACCACCCAGGAAACTATGACTAACGCCCACAGCGCGCGTGACTGGTTCCTGGCGACCGCGGGCGACAACAAGCACGTTGCCAAACACTTCGCGGCGCTCTCCACCAACGGTAAAGCGGTTGGCGAATTCGGTATTGATACCGCCAATATGTTCGAATTCTGGGATTGGGTTGGCGGTCGTTACTCCCTGTGGTCAGCGATTGGTCTGTCGATCATCCTGTCCGTCGGTTTCGACAACTTCGTAGAGCTGCTGTCCGGCGCGCACGCGATGGACAAACATTTCTCCACTACCCCGGCGGAGAAAAACCTGCCGGTGCTGCTGGCGCTGATCGGTATCTGGTACAACAATTTCTTCGGTGCTGAAACCGAAGCGATCCTGCCGTATGACCAGTATATGCACCGTTTCGCGGCCTACTTCCAGCAGGGCAATATGGAATCCAACGGTAAATACGTGGACCGTAACGGCAATGCGGTGGATTACCAGACCGGCCCAATCATCTGGGGTGAGCCGGGGACTAACGGCCAGCATGCGTTCTACCAGTTGATCCACCAGGGCACCAAAATGGTACCGTGCGATTTCATCGCGCCGGCTATCACTCACAACCCGCTGTCGGATCACCATCCGAAACTGTTGTCTAACTTCTTCGCTCAGACCGAAGCGCTGGCGTTCGGTAAATCTCGTGATGTGGTTGAGCAGGAATATCGCGACCAGGGTAAAGATCCGGCAACGCTGGACCACGTGGTGCCGTTCAAAGTGTTCGAAGGCAACCGCCCGACCAACTCCATCCTGCTGCGTGAAATCACGCCGTTCAGCCTGGGTGCGCTGATTGCCCTGTACGAGCACAAAATCTTTACTCAGGGCGCAATTCTGAACATCTTCACTTTCGACCAGTGGGGCGTGGAGCTGGGCAAACAGCTGGCAAATCGCATCCTGCCGGAGCTGAATGATGATAAAGAGATTACCAGCCATGATTGCTCGACTAACGGTTTGATTAACCGTTATAAGTCCTGGCGCGCCTGATGACGCTGCGCTTATCCGGCCTACAGGCACACATTTGTAGGCCGGATAAGGCGTTTAGCCGCCATCCGGCATTAATGAAATAAAAAAGCCGATATTAATATCGGCTTTTTTATAAGATTGCTCCAGGATATCTACGCTTTTGCTTCACTCCCTAATTGAGCATAATCCTAAAATAATTAACTTAATGGAATTTCATTTCTGTTATTTTCAGAATTTACGGATATTGTATTTCTGGTGTGTATATTTTAACTGATTGATTTTGCTGTTTAATGTTATTAACTAATAATGGCAATCTACTTTCATTTCTCATTATCCTAAATTCCCGCCAGTCGTAATTTGCACACTTTGGCTTGTGTATACTCGATCTCGCCCGAAATTCTTTTGGGTAAATCTCCATTCATTAAATGAAGGGAATTTGTGATGAAAAAAGTTCTGTATGGCCTTTGGGCTATATCTGCGCTTGCGGCGACCTCTGTCTATGCTGCCCCCGTTCAGGTGGGTGAAGCTGCAGGGTCGGCTGCCGCGTCGGTTTCGGCAGGAAGTTCCTCTGCCACCAGCGTGAGCACCGTAAGTTCTGCGGTGGGGGTGGCCCTTGCGGCGACCGGTGGTGGTGATGGTTCTAATACCGGAACGACAACCACGACAACCACCAGTACCCAGTAATACCGGTACGTAGCCCCTAAATAATTCGCGTTGCAGGAAGGCGGCAAGTGAGTGAGTCCCCGGGAGCATAGATAGCTATGTGACCGGGGTGAGTGAACGTAGCTAACGCATCTGCAACGTGAAGTATGACGGGGATTAATTCTAACCACACTTCGGTGTGGTTATTTTGAATTGCCAAAAGCCTGCGGGATTTGTAGGCCGGGTAAGCGTTGCGCTCCCGGCAATAATGCGGAGAAGTGTCGTGAAGCGACCAGCGCTCATATTGGTTTGCCTGTTACTACAGGCGTGCTCGGCCACCACCGAAGGGCTGGGCCATTCGCTGTGGGATAGTGTGTTTGGTACTCCCGGCGTTCAGATGACGGATGATGAAATCCAAAACATGCCCTACGCCAGCCAGTATATGCAGCTCAATGGTGGTCCACAGCTGTTTGTCGTACTCGCGTTTGCAGAAAACGGACAACAGAAATGGGTGACTCAGGATCAGGCCATTCTCGTCACGCAGCATGGGCGCATTGTGAAAACGCAGCTCGGCGGTGACAACCTGATTGAGGTGAATAATCTGGCAGCAGACCCGCTCGTCAAACCCAATCAGATAGCCGATGGCGCAACATGGACCCGTACGATGGGCTGGACTGAACATCAGCAGGTGCGCTATGCCACCGCCCGCTCTGTTTTCACATGGGATGGCACTGACAGTATTCAGGTCGGCAGCGATGAAACGCCAGTGCGCATCCTTGATGAAGAGATAACGACCGATCAAACGCGCTGGCATAACCGCTACTGGATCGATAGCGAAGGGCAAATCCGTCAGTCGGAACAGTATCTGGGAGCTAACTTCTTCCCGGTGAAAACCACCCTGATTAAGGCGGCAAAATCATGATGAAACGAGCCGTAATGGCGCTGGTTTTTAGCCTGAGCGCACCCTCTGTTTTTGCTGCGGGCAATGTCAAAGTCATGATTGCAGGCAGCGCTGAACCCAAAATATTGACCGGTGCGGAGCGTCTGATCGATCTGGTTGGACAGCCGCGGCTGAGTAATAGCTGGTGGCCCGGAGCGGTCATCAGCGAAGAGCGGGCAACGGCAGCGGCAGAACGCCAGCGGCAGACACTACTGGCTCGTCTGGCAGCGCTGAGTGCTGAAGAAAGCGGTGACGATGCGGCGGCTATCAACGCATTACGCCAGCAAATTCAGGCGCTGAAGGTGACCGGCAGACAGAACATTAACCTTGACCCGGATGTGGTGCGCGTCAGCGAGCGAGGCAACCCGCCGTTGCAGGGCAACTACACGCTATGGGTTGGATCGCAGCCAACGCATATCACATTGTTTGGTTTGCTAAGCCGTCCGGGTAAACAACCGTTTGTGCCTGGGCGTGATGTCGCCAGCTATCTCGATGGGCAAAGTCGGCTCAGCGGAGCGGATCGCAGCTACGCGTGGGTCATCTATCCCGATGGACGCTCGCAAAAAGTCCCTATCGCTTACTGGAACAAACGTCACGTTGAGCCGATGCCCGGCAGCATCATTTTTGTCGGACTCTCTGATGCCTTCTGGAGCAGTACCCCGGATGAAATCAATGCCGATATTCTTCACACCCTGACCCAGCGGATACCTGAATAATGAGAAAAACTTATCTGCTCAGCTTACTGGCGCTGGGCGTAAGCGTTGCCTGTCACGGTGAAACATGGCCTGCGCCTATTGGTCCATCCCAGTCCGATTTTGGCGGCGTAGGCCTGCTGCAAACCCCGACAGCACGGATGGCGCGTGAAGGGGAAATGAGCCTCAACTACCGTGACAACGATCAGTACCGCTACTACTCTGCGTCGGTGCAACTGTTCCCCTGGCTGGAAACCACGCTGCGCTATACCGATGTGCGTACCAAAAAATACAGCAGCGTGGAGTCATTTTCTGGCGATCAGACATACAAGGATAAAGCGTTTGATCTCAAACTGCGGCTGTGGGAAGAGAGCTACTGGATGCCGCAGGTGGCCGTTGGCGCGCGGGATATCGGCGGGACGGGTCTGTTTGATGCGGAGTATATTGTAGCGAACAAAGCTTGGGGCCCGTTTGATTTCTCGCTCGGTCTGGGCTGGGGGTATCTTGGCACCAGCGGCAACGTCAGCAATCCGTTTTGCTCATACAGCGATAAATTCTGTCATCGCGATAACAGCTACAAGCAGGCTGGTTCTATTGACGGCAGTCAGATGTTTCATGGTCCGGCATCGTTATTTGGCGGCGTGGAATATCAGACACCCTGGCAGCCGCTGCGCCTGAAACTGGAGTATGAAGGCAATAATTACCAGCAGGATTTTGCGGGCAAGCTGGATCAAAAGAGCAAGTTTAACGTCGGCGCTATCTATCGCGTCACCGATTGGGCCGACGTTAACCTCAGCTATGAGCGCGGGAACACCTTTATGTTTGGGTTCACGCTGCGGACTAACTTCAACGATTTGCGACCAAACTATAACGATAACGCCCGTCCGAAGTATCAACCACAGCCGCAGGATGCGATTCTGCAACATTCGGTAGTGGCGAATCAGTTAACGCTGCTGAAATATAACGCCGGGCTGGCGGATCCCAAAATCCAGGTGCAGGGCGATACGCTGTATGTGACCGGCGAACAGGTGAAATATCGTGATTCGCGAGAAGGGATCGAACGCGCCAATCGGATCGTGATGAACGATCTTCCCGACGGGATCCGCACGATCCGGATTACCGAAAATCGCCTTAACTTGCCGCAGGTGACGACCGAAACGGATGTTTCCAGCCTTAAGCGACACCTGGAAGGTGAGCCGCTGGGTCATGAAACACAACTGGCGCAAAAACGCGTTGAGCCCGTGGTGCCGAAAACGACCGAGCAGGGTTGGTATATTGATAAGTCTCGCTTTGATTTTCATATCGATCCGGTGCTCAATCAGTCGGTGGGCGGCCCGGAAAACTTCTATATGTACCAGTTGGGCGTAATGGGAACTGCGGATTGGTGGGTGACCGATCATCTGCTGACCACCGGGAGTTTGTTCGCCAACCTCGCCAATAACTATGACAAATTTAACTACACCAACCCGCCGCAGGATTCGCATTTACCACGCGTGCGTACTCATGTGCGCGAGTATGTGCAAAACGATGTCTACGTGAATAACCTGCAGGCCAACTACTTCCAGTCACTCGGAAACGGGTTCTACGGACAGGTTTACGCTGGTTACCTGGAGACCATGTACGGCGGGGCGGGAGCCGAGGTGTTGTATCGTCCGTTAGACAGCAACTGGGCGTTTGGCATTGACGCCAACTATGTGAAACAGCGTGACTGGCGTAGCGCGCAGGATATGATGAAATTCACCGACTACAGCGTGAAGACCGGGCATTTGACGGCTTACTGGAATCCTTCATTCGCCCAGGATGTACTGGTGAAAGCCAGCGTCGGCCAGTATCTGGCGGGTGATAAGGGGGGAACGCTGGAAATTGCCAAACGCTTCGACAGCGGTGTGGTGGTGGGCGGCTATGCGACCATCACCGACGCCTCGCCGGATGAGTACGGAGAGGGCGATTTTACCAAAGGGGTGTACGTTTCCGTGCCGCTGGATCTCTTCTCTTCAGGCCCAACCCGCAGCCGTGCGGCGATTGGCTGGACGCCGTTGACGCGTGACGGTGGGCAGCAGCTTGGACGTAAGTTTGGTCTGTATGATATGACCAGCGACAGAAGCGAGAACTTCCGTTAATGTTTGATCGACCGGTGCGCTGCGCTTATCCGGCCTACATCGCCGGTCGGATAAGGCATTTATGCCGCCACCCGGCAACTTACAAACGACGCAATAATTTTGCCGGGTTGCCCGCGTACACGCCTTTCTCGGTAATCGATTTTGTCACCACGCTTCCCGCGCCGATGACTGCGCCATCGCAGATTGTGACTGCCAGAATGGTCGCCCCACTGCCGATCGAGACATCATTACCAATCGTAATTCTTCCCCAACTGGTGCGGTCGGCATTGGGTTTTCCTTGCCGAAACATATCGTTGGCGAACATCACGCCATGACCGATAAAACAGCGGGAACCGATGGTGACATATTCGCAGATGAAGGTGTGCGACTGAATTTTGCTATCTGCGCCAATCTGCGTGTTGCCCTGGATTTCAACAAATGGTCCGACAAAAACGTTGTCTTCCAGTATGCAGTCGTACAGGTTCGCCGGTTCATAAACCACCACATTCTCACCGCACGTGACGTTGCGGACAGCGGATTGACGAATATTCATCATTTATATCCTCTTAAATCTGCTTTTCCATAACGTACAAAATACTGGTCTGGGAGGCGGTAGTGAAAGCAGTTTCCTTCACAAGCGTCATCCCTTGCCGTTCATAGAACTGCCGGGCCTTAGGATTATCAGCCAGTACCTCAAGCCAGAGCCATTTTTCATCCTGCTCTTTGGCCTGGCGAATAACTTCGGCAAAAAGCTGCTCACCGTACTGTTTGCCCGTTGCATCTGGCATCAGGTAGATCTTATGTAGCAATGCCCCTGAACGCCCTTCTGGATCAATAGAGTGGCGGAGACTGTATTTGGCAAAGCCAACCGGCGCGTCGGCAAAGGCGATAAGCCAGAAGGTTCCGGGCTCGGCCAAACTGCTGGATATCGCTGGTAAGGAATATTCCTGCTCAAGATAAGCGTCGAGCTCGCTCGGGTTTTTCCACAAAGGCGCAAAGTGATGTCGATAGCTGATATAGCCCATTGCGCTTAGCAAGCTGGCATCGTCGACGGTTGCCATTTCAATCTTAAGCATTTCTATTCCGTTCAAGAAGTTAGTGTCAGAAGCATTGTTGCACTATTATTGAGCTGCACAAAACATAAACAAAAAATGTAGATCTATGTCACATTTCTGCGTTATACAGGAACCTTGTTACTGAACAGGAGGGGCCGTTATGACGTCGCTATCTCGTCCGCGAGTGGAGTTTATCTCCACCATCTTGCAGACCGTGTTGAATCTGGGGCTGTTGAGTCTGGGCCTGATCCTGGTTGTATTCCTTGGGAAAGAAACGCTACACCTGGCGGATGTACTGTTCGCGCCGGAACAAACCAGCAAGTATGAGCTGGTGGAAGGGCTGGTGGTTTACTTTCTCTATTTTGAATTTATCGCGCTGATTGTGAAGTACTTTCAGTCAGGATTTCACTTTCCGCTGCGCTACTTTGTTTATATCGGGATCACCGCAATTGTGCGGTTGATCATCGTCGATCATAAAGCGCCGATGGATGTATTGATCTATTCTGCGGCGATCCTGCTGTTGGTGATTACGCTGTGGCTGTGTAACTCTAAACGGCTGAAGTGAGAGTAAAAGACAACACGCCGCAATCCGGCTGCGGCGTGTTGTATGTCAGGGTTACTGCGCAGAGGCTGGCTGGGTTTTCTCTGCTGCGGGTTCCCACAGTTCTTCAAGTTCTTCCAGCGTTTTGCCTTTGGTTTCCGGCACGAACTTCCACATAAACAGCGCCGCCAGAATACCCATACAACCGTAAATCCAGTAGGAGAAACCGTTGTGGAAATGGGAAACCAGCCACGAATTTTTGTCCATCATCGGGAAGGTCCAGGAGACGAAGTAGTTCGCCAGCCACTGAGCGGCGACGGCAATGGCGAGCGCTTTGCCACGAATCGCGTTCGGGAAGATTTCTGCCAACAGCACCCAACAAACCGGTCCCCAGGACATGGCGAATGCGGCGACGTAAAACAGCATCGACAGCAGCGCTATCAGCCCGGAAGCCTGGGTGTAAAACGCGGTGCCAAGGCTGAACATCCCAAGAGCCATACCCAATGCGCCAATTATTTGCAGCGGTTTGCGACCAAATTTGTCCACCGTCATGATTGCCAGTACGGTGAAGCTCAGGTTGATTACGCCGACAATAATAGTCTGCAAGAGCGCCACATCGGTGCTGGCCCCCAACGTTTTAAACACTTCCGGCGCGTAGTACAGCACGACGTTAATACCGACAAACTGCTGGAAGATGGAGAGCATCACGCCGATGACGATAACGCCCACACCAAACATCAACAGGCGTCCGCCGGTTTTACGGCCATGCTCCAGTGACTGATTGATCTCCTGCATGGCCTGGGTGGCGAGGCTGTTGCCCATAATTTTGCGCAGAATGCCCTCCGCCTGCTCGTGTCTGCCACGCGCCATCAGCCAGCGCGGGCTTTCCGGGACGGTGTACAGCAACAGTAAAAACAGCAGGGCGGGAATGCTTTCGGAAGCAAACATATATCGCCAGCCATCGGTATTCAGCCAGTTAGCGTCACCGGAACGGGCAATAAAATAGTTAACGCAATACACCAGCAGTTGACCAAAAATAATGGCGAACTGGTTAAAGGAAACCAGTTTCCCACGAATATGCGCTGGAGCCAGTTCTGCAATATACATCGGTGAGAGCATTGAGGCTAAACCAACGCCAATACCACCAATGATGCGATAAATAACAAATTCGGGGACGTATCCGGCCAAATAAACAGGCACGGCATTATCTGGGTTAATCGTGGTAAATCCTAATTCTGGCCACGCAGAACCAATACCGGAAATAAAGAACAGCAGGGCGGCGATTTTCAGCGAGTCCCGGCGACCGAAGCGGTTACTGCAATAACCGCCCAGCGCACCGCCGATGATGCAGCCAATCAACGCGCTGGCAACGCAAAAGCCTAACAGCGAGTTGGCGGCGGATTCACTTAAATGTTGCGGGGCGACAAACACGGTATTTAAGGATTCTACCGTTCCGGATATGACGGCGGTGTCATAGCCGAATAATAGCCCTCCTAATGTTGCTACTAATGTAATCGAAAAAATATAACTGGAATTATATTGGGTGTTCATTCAGACCTGCCTTAGAGGATACAGCTCTTTTGATCAGTGTCGTGATGGTGGATTTAACAGGCAGGGAAGACAATTATCATTTTTTACATTGCAATTATGTTTTGTCTTTTCTGTGATCTTAATTCTGTTTAATTTGTCTGTTTTCAGGTGGTAAATATAATTGCAGTGATGGGGGCCACGAAAGGAAATAATCGTAACAGCAATGCAAAATAACATAAAAAAGGGCGCTCCGTAGAGCGCCGAATAACAGTCACAGGTTGGGATAACATAAGTTGAGGGTTGCAGTGGCATTGCCCGTTGCCGGACAGGTACTTCGATAAAACTTAACCTTTCACACCACCCGCCGTCAGGCCGTTGACCAGCCAGCGCTGTGCCAGCAGGAACACCAGAGTGATCGGAATGGCGGAAAGTACAGCAGCGGCGGCAAAGTCGCCCCACAAGTAGTTCTGTGGATTGAGGTACTGCTGCATACCTACCGCAAGGGTGTAGCTGTTCACATCACGCAGCAGCAGTGACGCGACCGGTACTTCGGTAATAGCGGCAATGAATGACAGAATAAACACGACCGCCAGAATTGGTACGGAAAGCGGCAGCAGTACCAGGCGGAATGCCTGCCACGGCGTGGCGCCATCCAGCGCGGCCGCTTCTTCCAGCGAACCGTCGATGGTTTCAAAATAGCCCTTAATTGTCCACACATGCAGCGCGATACCGCCGAGATAGGCGAAGATCACGCCGCCGTGAGTGTTCAGGCCGATAAACGGAATGTACTGGCCCAGGCGGTCAAACAAGGCATACAACGCGACCAGAGACAGCACCGCCGGGAACATCTGGAAGATTAGCATCCCTTTCAGCAGGGTCGCTTTACCCGGGAAGCGCATACGGGCAAAGGCGTAAGCACAGGTGGTGGAAAGCGTCACAATACCAATCGCGGTAATGGTGGCGACTTTCACCGAGTTCCACAGCCACAGCAGCACCGGGAACGGCGGCGGAGTGACGCGGCCATCCGCATGTTCTACGCTAAAGCCCAGCGCCAGTTTCCAGTGTTCCCAGGAAATATTATCCGGGATCAGGCTGCCGGTAGCGAAGTTACCTTCACGCAGCGAAATGGCGATGACCATCAGCAGCGGGAACATGATCGCCGCGATAAAAATCAGCAGCCCTAAGTGCGTTGCGAATAAACGTAACTTTTGTGATTTCGGTTGGACCATAGCCATTGTCGTTATCTCCCTTAATCAAACTTCATACGTGTGGCTTTCAGGTTCACAATCGCCAGCGCGCCAACCAGCAGGAAGATCAGGGTGGCAATCGCCGCCGCCAGCCCGAAGTCCTGACCGCCGCCGCCTTCAAAGGCGATACGGTAGGTGTAGCTGACGAGCAGGTCGGTGTAACCGGCAGGCGTAGTGGTGCCAAGACGGTCCGGACCGCCGTTGGTCAACAGTTGAATCAGCACGAAGTTATTAAAGTTAAAGGCGAAGCTGGCGATCATCAGCGGCGTCAGCGGCTTGATCAGCAGCGGTAACGTAATTTTAAAGAAGTTCTGGAACGGACCCGCGCCGTCCATTGCCGAGGCTTCATACAGATCGTCAGGAATCGCTTTCAGCAGCCCCATGCACAGGATCATCATGTACGGATAACCCAGCCAGGTGTTAACGATGATAATCATCGAACGCGCGGTGGTTGGATCGCTAAACCAGGCCGGCTTGATACCAAACAGCGCGCTGAGCATCATGTTGATTTCACCAAAACTCTGGTTGAACAGCCCTTTGAAAATCAGAATCGAGATAAACGATGGTACGGCGTAGGGCAGAATCAGCAGGACGCGGTAAATCGCTTTGCCCTTCAGAGATTCCCACTGCACCAGACAGGCCAGCACCATACCCACAGCCACGGTCAGAATCACCGTCAGGACTGAGAACACTACCGTCCAGACAAAGATGGCGAAGAACGGTTTCTGGATGCCCTCGTCGGTAAATACGCGAGTGAAATTGTCCCAGCCGATGGTGACGGTATAGCCCGGGCTGAGTTTTTCAGTACCCCAGCTACCATCTGCGTTAATGGCCTGATAATAACCAATATCGTTATTAGCGCGGTACTTCACGCCGCTTTGGTTGTTGGTGAGCGTCCCATCATCGGCCAGGGAGTAGAGCGGCTGCGTACCGGAGAACTGACGCAGTGAACTCATGATGACTTTGCTTTCGTCCGGCAGAATGGCTGTTAGCTGAGTCAGCGCCTGACGATTTTGGGTGATGATGCGCAGCGTCGCACGTTCGCCAGTTGGCAGCGCCTCGGTTTCTTTTAACTGCAGCTTCTGTTCGCCGCCAAATTTAAAGGCGTCGGAAACATAATTTTTTCCCGTTTCACCGTCGGTGAGGGCCAGTTGCCACTCATCACCCGCCGGATACAGGCCAAAGTTGTAAGTTTTACCTGCCTGATAAGAACGATCCATCAGGACTTGTTGAGCACGTTCAAAGGTCAACTGGTTGGTGCTGCTGTAGTTGGTAAAAGCAATGGCGATGGTACAAATGAGCGGAAACAGGACAAACAGCCCCATACCGGCCACGCCAGGATAAACATAGCGCCAGGCATAGGCTTTACGGTTAGCGAAAATATACAGGCCAACAGAGCTTAAAATGAGCGTCATGATGGCAAACAGATACTCCCCCTGAGCGTACATCAAAACAACAAGGTAACCGACCAGCAGACCAAGCAGACCCATTACTGACCATTTCAGCATGTCGCTTTGCCACCAGTGTTTCTTTTTAATGACATCCATGGGGTTCAATCCTCAACAACAATGAAAACCTGTTGGTCAGCGTGCCTGATGGCGCTGCGCTTATCAGGCCTACATACGTTGTAGGCCGGATAAGGCATGTATGCCGCCATCCGGCACGTTCACAACTGTATTACTTGGTGATACGACCCTGCGCGTCTTTCAGCGCGGCATCGACGGTCTGACGACCGCTGGCGGCGTTGATCACTGCGGTACGCACGGCATACCAGAATGCGGACATCTGCGGGATGTTCGGCATGATTTCGCCTTTCTGGGCGTTATCCATGGTGGCTGCGATACGCGGATCTTTCGCTAACTGTTCCTGGAAGGATTTCAGCGCAACCGCGCCCAGTGGTTTGTCCTTGTTCACTTCATCCAGACCCTGGTCGGTCAACAGGTAGTTTTCGAGGAACTCTTTCGCCAGTTCTTTGTTCGGGCTGGCGGCGTTGATACCCGCGCTCAGTACGCCAACGAACGGTTTAGACGGCTTGCCTTTGAAGGTTGGCAGCAGCGTAACGCCGTAGTTCACCTTGCTCTTATCGATGTTGGACCACGCCCACGGACCGTTGATGGTCATCGCGGTATCGCCTTTGTTAAAGGCAGCTTCGGCGATGGAGTAGTCGGTATCCGCATTCATGTGTTTGTTTTTGATCAGGTCGACCAGGAAGGTCAGGCCCGCTTTCGCGCCAGCGCTATCCACGCCAACGTCTTTCACGTCGTACTTGCCGTTTTCAAACTTGAACGCGTAACCGCCGTCGGCGGCAATCAGCGGCCAGGTGAAGTACGGTTCTTGCAGGTTGAACATCAGCGCGGATTTACCTTTCGCTTTCAGCTCGTTATCCAGCGCCGGAATTTCTTCCCAGGTTTTCGGTGGGTTCGGAACGAGGTCTTTGTTGTAAATCAGCGACAGCGCTTCCACGGCGATCGGGTACGCAATCAGTTTGCCGTTATAGCGTACGGCATCCCAGGTGAACGGATAGAGCTTGTCCTGGAACGCTTTGTCTGGGGTGATTTCAGCCAGCAGGCCAGATTGTGCGTAGCCGCCAAAACGGTCATGCGCCCAGAAGATGATGTCCGGGCCGTCGCCAGTCGCGGCAACCTGCGGGAACTTCTCTTCCAGCTTGTCTGGGTGCTCAATGGTAACTTTGATACCCGTGTCTTTCTCGAATTTTTTACCCACTTCAGCGAGGCCGTTATAGCCTTTGTCGCCGTTAATCCAGATGACCAACTTACCTTCTTCAATCTTGGCGAGAGCCGAGGCGGAAAACATCATCGTCGTTAATGCAGACAATGCGAGGATGCGTGCGCCAGTTTTGATATTCATAGTTCCCATCCTGTTTGGTGATTTTGCAGAGGTGGCTTAACGGGTACTAGTTTCTTTATACGGCAACCTCTTTCCATCCTCCTTACACCTACGCCCCACCCGTTCTTTATGTGATCTGTGTTACATAAATGTGAGTATTGCGCACTGGCGCACATAAAACCCCACCCATTTTTGCAAGCTGCATCACGAAATTCCTCTGAGGCTGGTGGTCCGGGTCTCAGACGCTGCGCTCTCATCCTCCCGCCTCCTCCCCCATAAAAAAGCTGGGGGGTGGAGGATTCACGCCCGTGAGGGATAACGCATAGTCAGTCCATCATGAATGTTGCTGTCGATGACAGGTTGTAACGAAGGGAGAAGGGCATGGCGAGCGTACAGCTGCGAAATGTAACGAAAGCCTGGGGTGACGTGGTGGTATCGAAGGATATCAATCTCGACATTCACGAAGGGGAATTCGTGGTGTTTGTCGGACCATCAGGCTGTGGTAAGTCGACCTTGCTGCGTATGATCGCCGGACTTGAAACCATCACCAGCGGCGACCTGTTTATCGGGGAGACCCGGATGAACGATATTCCGCCCGCCGAACGCGGTGTGGGCATGGTCTTCCAGTCCTATGCGTTATACCCCCATTTATCCGTCGCGGAAAACATGTCGTTCGGCCTCAAACTGGCCGGCGCGAAAAAAGAGGTAATGAACCAGCGCGTTAATCAGGTAGCTGAAGTTCTGCAACTGGCGCACCTGCTGGACCGTAAACCGAAAGCGCTTTCCGGTGGACAACGTCAGCGTGTGGCGATTGGCCGTACGTTGGTTGCCGAGCCGCGAGTATTCCTGCTGGACGAACCGTTGTCGAACCTTGACGCCGCGCTGCGCGTCCAGATGCGTATTGAAATCTCCCGCCTGCATAAACGTCTTGGCCGCACGATGATTTACGTCACCCACGATCAGGTCGAAGCGATGACCCTGGCAGACAAAATTGTGGTGTTGGATGCCGGTCGTGTGGCGCAGGTCGGTAAACCCCTGGAGCTGTACCACTATCCTGCCGACCGCTTTGTCGCGGGCTTTATCGGTTCGCCAAAGATGAACTTCCTGCCGGTGAAAGTTACCGCAACGGCGATTGATCAGGTGCAGGTTGAATTACCAAACCGCCAGCAAGTCTGGTTACCCGTCGACAGTGCCCGCGTTCAGGTGGGCGCCAATATGTCTTTAGGTATCCGCCCGGAACATTTGCTGCCCAGTGAAATCGCCGATGTCACCCTTGAAGGTGAAGTCCAGGTGGTCGAACAACTTGGTCACGAAACACAAATTCATATCCAGATCCCCGCCATCCGTCAAAACCTGGTTTACCGCCAGAACGACGTGGTGTTGGTAGAAGAGGGTGCCACATTCGCTATCGGCCTGCCGCCAGAGCGTTGCCATCTGTTCCGTGAGGATGGCACTGCATGTCGTCGGTTGCACCAGGAGCCGGGCGTTTAAGGTCCCCATAAAAAAACGAAACGCAAAACCATTCGCAGTTTCAGAAGGTGGCAGCGTTTAAAGAAAAGCAATGATCTCAGGAGATAGAACGATGATTACTCTGCGCAAACTTCCTCTGGCGGTTGCTGTGGCAGCAGGCATTATGTCTGTTCAGGCAATGGCTGTGGATTTCCATGGTTATGCTCGTTCCGGTATCGGTTGGACGGGTAGCGGCGGCGAACAACAATGTTTCCAGGCAACAGGTGCACAAAGTAAATACCGTCTCGGTAACGAATGTGAAACCTATGCGGAAATCAAATTAGGTCAGGAAGTGTGGAAAGAAGGCGATAAGAGCTTCTACTTCGACACCAACGTCGCCTACTCCGTAGCACAGCAGAATGACTGGGAAGGAACTGATCCAGCCTTCCGTGAAGCCAACGTGCAGGGTAAAAACCTGATTGAATGGCTGCCAGGCTCTACTATCTGGGCCGGTAAGCGCTTCTACCAACGTCATGACGTGCACATGATCGACTTCTACTACTGGGATATTTCAGGTCCTGGCGCCGGTATTGAAAACATCGATCTGGGCTTCGGTAAACTGTCTCTGGCCGCGAGCCGTTCTCAGGAAGCGGGTGGTTCATACGCGTTCAGCAGCCAGAATATCTATGATCGTACCAAAGATACCGCCAACGACGTATTTGACGTTCGTTTAGCGCAGTTGGCAACGAACACTGACGGTATGTTGGAACTGGGTGTTGACTACGGTCGTGCGAATACGACAGACGATTACAGCCTGGCAGACGGCGCATCAAAAGATGGCTGGATGTTCACCGCTGAACATACTCAGAGCATGCTGAAGGGCTACAACAAGTTTGTTGTTCAGTACGCGACAGACTCCATGACCACGCAGGGTAAAGGTTTGAACCAGGGTTCTTACGGTTCTTCTTCCTTCACCATTACTAATCCAGATGGTAGTAAAACCAATTACGCCAATAACGTGATTAATAACAACGGTAGCCTGGTGCGTATTCTCGACCACGGCGCCATCTCTCTGGGCGACAAATGGGATCTGATGTACGTCGGTATGTACCAGAACCTCGATATGGATAACGATCTGGGTACCGAATGGTACACCGTCGGTATCCGCCCGATGTACAAATGGACGCCAATCATGAGCACCCTGATGGAAGTCGGCTACGACAACGTCAAATCTCAGCAGACTGGCGATCGCAACAGCCAGTACAAAATCACCCTCGCGCAACAGTGGCAGGCTGGCGACAGCATCTGGTCCCGCCCGGCAATTCGTGTCTTCGCAACCTATGCCAAGTGGGATGAGGAGTGGGGCTACGTCAAAAATGGTAACGACGTAACCAAATATGCAGCTGCAACGAACTCTGGTATCAGCACCACCAGCCGTGGTGACAGCGATGAGTGGTCCTTCGGTGCTCAGATGGAAATCTGGTGGTAATTCAGCACTAACCTGACGTAAAGACCGAAAGAGGGGCGTAAGCCCCTCTTGATTACGGTTTAGCGCGCTATTGCCTGGCCACCGCTGAACCCATGCTATCTGAGGTGATAACAATGAAAATGAAGAAAAGTCTCGTTGCCCTTTGTTTATCTGCAGGGTTATTTGCCAGCGCGCCTGGCATCAGCCTGGCCGATGTGAATATTGTTCCGCAGAACACCACCGCGGCGCCTGCTATTCCCACTGCTGCGTTGCAACAGTTAACCTGGACGCCTGTTGATCAATCCAAAACTCAGTCCACGCAGCTTGCGAGCGCGGGCCAGCGTTTGGATGTTGCTGGTATTACCGGTCCGGTCGCGGCCTGGAGCGTACCGGCCAATATTGGCGAGTTAACTCTGACGCTAACCAGTGAAGTAAACAAACAAACCAGCGTATTTGCGCCAAACGTCTTAATTCTTGATCAGAACATGACGCCATCTGCGTTCTTCCCCAGCAGCTATTTCACCTACCAGGAGCCCGGCGTAATGAGTGCCGATCGCCTGGAAGGCGTAATGCGTCTGACGCCAGCGCTGGGCCAGCAAAAGCTTTATGTTCTGGTCTTTACGACGGATAAAGACCTCCAGCAGACCACGACCCTGCTTGATCCGGCAAAAGCCTATGCCAAGGGCGTCGGTAACGCCGTTCCCGATATTCCGGACCCGATCGCGCGTCATACCACCGATGGTCTGTTGAAATTGAAAGTCAAAACCAGCTCGTCCTCCAGTGTGTTGGTCGGGCCGCTGTTCGGTTCTTCCGGCCCTGGCCCTGTCACTGTCGGCAATACCGCAGCGCCTGCAGTGACTTATGCGGCTCCGGCAGCAGCGGTTGCCGCTCCTGCGCCGCAGCCGGTGAAGAAAAGTGAGCCGATGCTGAACGACACCGAAAGCTATTTTAATCAGGCGATTAAGGATGCCGTGGCGAAAGGCGATGTCGATAAAGCGCTGAAGCTGCTTGATGAAGCTGAACGTCTGGGATCCAAATCAGCCCGATCCACCTTTATCAGCAGTGTAAAAGGCAAGGGGTAAACATCTCCCCACATTGTTGATTTTGCAACAACTGGTGCGTCTCCTGGCGCACCTTTTTTTATCCTTCAGTGCGAATTGTTACGCTTATGTTGCTCTGCCGATCACTTAATTGTGTTTGCTCACCCCGTAATGCCTTTTCTGCGATACAATGCCTTTAGGTTATAAATCGGAGAGTAAGGCATGCCACACCCTGCGTTAACGCAACTGCGTGCGCTGCGTTATTTTGATGCGATCCCGGCGCTGGACCCGCAACTGCTCGACTGGTTGTTACTGGAAGATTCCATGACCAAACGTTTTGAGCAGCAGGGCAAAGAAGTCACCGTCACGTTGATTCGCGAAGCGTTCGTTGGGCAAAATGAGGTGGCTGAAGAACTGACGCTGCTGCCTAAAGAGTCCCGCTATTGGTTACGCGAAATCCTGTTATGCGCGGATGGTGAACCCTGGCTTGCCGGGCGTACCGTGGTGCCTGAATCCACCCTGTGTGGCCCTGAACTGGCCTTACAAAACCTGGGGAAAACCCCGCTCGGACGCTACCTGTTTACGTCATCGACATTGACCCGAGATTTTATTGAGATTGGCCGCGATGCAGCGCTGTGGGGGCGTCGTTCCCGCCTGCGGCTGAGCGGTAAGCCGTTGATGCTTACCGAGCTTTTTCTGCCTGCATCGCCGTTGTACTGAGAGGAAGATAAAGATGGAGTGGAGTCTGACGCAGAATAAGCTGCTGGCGTTTCACCGCTTGATGCGTACGGATAAGCCAATCGGCGCCTTACTGCTGCTCTGGCCTACGCTGTGGGCATTATGGGTAGCAACCCCTGGCATGCCGCAACTGTGGATCCTGGCGGTTTTTGTCGCCGGCGTATGGTTAATGCGCGCTGCCGGATGCGTGGTGAATGACTATGCCGACAGGAAGTTTGACGGCCACGTTAAGCGTACCGCGAATCGACCGCTGCCGAGCGGGGCTGTCACCGAGAAAGAAGCCCGAACGCTGTTTGTCGTACTGGTATTGCTGGCCTTCCTGCTGGTATTGACGCTCAATACGATGACCATTTTGTTGTCCGTTGCGGCATTAGCGCTGGCGTGGGTTTACCCGTTTATGAAGCGCTATACGCATCTGCCGCAGGTGGTGCTGGGGGCGGCGTTTGGCTGGTCGATCCCGATGGCGTTCGCCGCCGTGAGCGAGTCCGTACCGCTGAGCTGCTGGCTGATGTTCCTCGCCAATATCCTCTGGGCGGTGGCCTATGATACGCAGTATGCAATGGTTGACCGCGATGATGACCTGAAGATCGGTATTAAATCGACCGCGATTCTGTTCGGCCAGAACGACAAGCTGATTATTGGTATCCTGCAGGTGGGCGTGCTGGTGCTGATGGCGCTGGTGGGCTGGTTAAACGGGTTGGGACTGGGCTATTACTGGTCTCTGTTAGTGGCTGGGGCGCTGTTTGTGTATCAGCAGAAACTGATCGTCAACCGTGAACGTGACGCCTGCTTTAAAGCGTTTATGAACAATAACTATGTTGGTCTGGTGCTGTTCTTAGGCCTGGCAATGAGCTACTGGCATTTTTGAGTTTGGCTTAGCCTGCAAAATAAAAACCGGTCATTATGACCGGTTTTTTTATGCTTACTCGCCTTGTGTGGCGCTCTCGATGGTCAGACGCACATCCGACGTGACCAGTTCGGCCAGCATCTGATAGATCTTCATCGTCTCTTCCGGTTCGGCATCTCCGGTATCGCTGATATATCCCTCGTCACGCAGCGTCAGCACCAGAGAGCTGAACACGGCCTTGTCGAAGAATTCCGGCGCGTTAATGCCGTGCAGGACAGAAAGACGCTGAGCCACGGTGCGGCTCTCTTTCTCCAGCGTACCACGGTTGATAGATGGGTTAGCGCTCAGTAGCCAGAAGGTAATAGCGTAGCGCTGCAACGTCTCACGAGCACCCGCCGCCAGCAGCTGTAGCGTACGGGAGCGGGCCGGATTGATATGCAGTTCGTCATCGTCCAGGGTGATGAGTCCCTGGCGCTGCATTTCGCTGGCCAGTTCGTCGATCACGCCAGCGAGTTCGTCACGCTCCCAGCGCAGGAACAGCTCCGCTTTCAGCATTGGGTATAGCGCTTCAATATGCTGCAGCAGCGCGGCGCGTGAAATATGACGATGCTGGGTTACGATGGCCGCCATTAACGAAGGCAGAACCAGCATATGCGCAATGTTGTTGCGGTAGTACGTCATCAATACCGCCTGCTCGCGCGGCAGAATGATGATGTCGCCAATGGTGTCTTTCTCGACCTCAAACTTGTTCATCTGCAAGGCATGGTCAATTAGTTCACTGGCGCTCTGCGCAGGAACCGTCGCATCCGGGGCATACGGTACGTTGCGCAGCAGGCTCAGATAGCAATCGAGTTGTTCAGTCAACTGCTCACGGGTCAGAGAGCGCTGGCGGGAAGCCAGTAACGCGGTACAGCACAGGTTCATGGCGTTGGCCGCGCCTGCGTTGTTAATGCGTACCATCAGATCGGCGGCAATGTTATTTACCGTCGGCGTCAGCCAGGCTGGACGGATAGACTCGATAGGATCGATAGATTCACGCCACTCCGGCACATGCTGGTTGAGGTAAGTCATCAACGGCATCGGCTCGCCAAAGTTAACGTAACCCTGACCCAGATTACGCAGCTTGCTTAAGCCACGCAGCATTTGCGGCAGACTCTCTTTCTCTTTCGTCGCGCCCCGCAGTTCTTTCGCATACGTGCCCACTTCCATGACGTGCTCGTAGCCGATGTAGATCGGTACGAGGGTAATCGGACGCGTACCGCCGCGCAGCATCGCCTGAATGGTCATCGACAGCGTGCCGGTTTTCGGGTCGAGCAAACGACCAGTACGTGAACGACCGCCTTCGACAAAGTACTCAACCGAGTAGCCGCGGCTGAACAACTCGCCCAGGTATTCGCGGAAAACGGTGGAATAAAGTTTGTTGCCCTTGAAGGTACGACGAATAAAGAACGCGCCCAGGCGGCGGAAGATCGGACCTGCTGGCCAGAAATTCAGGTTGATGCCTGCCGCGATGTGCGGCGGAACCAGACCCTGATGATACAGCACGTACGACAGCAGCATATAGTCCATATGGCTGCGGTGGCACGGAACATAGACGATTTCGTGGCCATCGTGCGCCAACTGGCGTACACGCTCTGCATTATGAACGTTAATCCCCTGATACAGACGGTTCCAGGTAAAGCCCAGAATACGGTCTGTCAGACGGATCATCTCGTAGGAGAAGTTGGCGGCAATCTCTTCCATCAGCGCTATCGCATTTTGCTGCGCTTTTTCGTGGGAGATTTTTTTACTGCGCGCTTCATCTTCTACCGCGCGCGCGATAGCTTTTGAGGCCAACAGTTTGTTAAACAGATCCTGTCGGGCAGGGAGGCGCGGACCGACTGCGGCCAGGCGCTGGCGTGCAAAGTGCATACGCGCTACGCGCGCCAGCTTCTGGGCGATAATTTTATCTGTACCGTGTTCATCCGCCATGCGACGCAGGGAAACCGACGGGGAGAAGCGGACAAAGCTGTCGCGACCCAGCCAGGACACAGCAAAGAATTTTTGTACGCCGTTCAGCATACGTAGCGGCGGGTTGACCTCGCCTTTTTCGCGTCCAGGCGCACGGCCAAACATTACCGAAACCGGCACCATCTGCACATCCAGGTCTGGATTGCTGCGATGCAAGTCGAGGTAGTTATGGAACAGCTTAATAGACTCTTCTTTTGGCGTGTAATAGGTGAAGACACGTGGGCCGCCGTGAATAAACACGTAGCGCGGCAGTAGAGTTCCGTCTATCTCCAGCGGTTCCAGGGGATCCGGGAGATCGTGCGCCAGACATTGGGCGCGCAGCGTCAGCAAGTCTGCTTTGGAGTTGTACGGTAGGACGTACATAATGGGGCGAGAAGTATCGAGCCCCAATTCCGGTGCGGGTTCCGCCGGAATAGACTTGCTTTTTACCAGTACGCTTAATGGTAAATTCAGTAATTTGTAGTAAATTCGTGGCCAGCCGGACATAAACGATGTAAAGCCTCTGGTTAATAATGCAAATGCGCTGCAAGGATATCAGAAAGTTTAGTGAATTTCTGGTGTATCCGGTCATACTTCGCGCTGCTTTGCCACACCCTGAAACAAACGGGGTAACGTTACAATGACATTGACGCTAATAATGTAAAAAGGTTCTTTTTGATGGCCAATAATACCACTGGATTCACCCGAATTATCAAAGCTGCAGGCTATTCCTGGAAAGGTTTTCGCGCCGCATGGATTAATGAGGCGGCATTTCGTCAGGAAAGCGTTGCCGTTCTGCTAGGCGTTGCCATCGCCTGCTGGCTGGACGTCGACGCCATTACGCGCGTGTTGCTGATTGGTTCCGTGATGCTGGTGATGATCGTTGAAATCCTCAATAGTGCGATTGAGGCGGTGGTTGATCGTATCGGTTCCGAGTACCACGAACTGTCTGGTCGTGCGAAAGACATGGGGTCGGCGGCGGTATTGCTGTCGATTTTTGTCGCCTTGATCACCTGGGGCATCCTGTTGTGGTCGCATTTGCGATAAAGATTCCACAACTTCATCATTCTCCTGTTTTTTGTGCAGTTTGCGGTTCCAAAATCACCTTTAGCTGTATATACTCACAGCATAACTGTATATACACCCAGGGGGCGGAATGAAAGCGTTAACGGCCAGGCAGCAAGAGGTGTTTGATCTTATTAGAGATCACATCAGCCAGACAGGTATGCCACCGACGCGTGCGGAGATCGCGCAGCGTTTGGGGTTCCGTTCCCCAAACGCTGCTGAAGAACATCTGAAAGCGCTGGCGCGTAAAGGCGTGCTGGAAATTGTATCCGGCGCATCGCGTGGTATTCGTCTGTTGCAGGAAGAAGAAGAAGGTTTACCGCTTGTCGGTCGCGTTGCGGCAGGTGAGCCACTTCTGGCGCAGCAACACATCGAAGGCCATTATCAGGTCGATCCTTCACTGTTCAAACCGAACGCCGATTTTCTGCTGCGCGTCAGCGGTATGTCGATGAAAGACATCGGGATTATGGACGGTGATTTGCTGGCCGTGCATAAAACACAGGATGTGCGTAACGGTCAGGTTGTTGTTGCGCGCATTGACGACGAAGTGACGGTGAAGCGCCTGAAAAAACAGGGCAACAAGGTTGAACTCCTGCCAGAAAACAGTGAATTCAAACCCATTGTGGTCGACCTGCGCGAGCAAAGCTTCACTATTGAAGGGCTGGCGGTAGGCGTCATTCGTAACGGGGAATGGCTGTAATACTCTGTTGAGTCCCTGTAGGCCGGATAAGACGTTTGCGTCGCCATCCGGCAACTCGCCCGGTGGCACTGCGCTTACCGGGCCAGGGCAACATCTTCCAGTACCTCTAACTTCTTTTCAGGCGCTATTTCATGCCTTTCTTTACCTCCTCCGACAAAGCACTCTGGCGTCTTGCCTTACCGATGATCTTCTCCAATATCACCGTTCCCTTGCTGGGATTGGTCGATACCGCGGTCATTGGTCATCTGGATAGTCCGGTCTATCTTGGCGGCGTTGCCGTTGGCGCCACCGCGACCAGTTTTCTCTTTATGCTGCTGCTTTTTTTACGTATGAGCACCACAGGTCTTACCGCCCAGGCATTTGGCGCGAAAAATCCGCAGGCACTGGCGCGTGCGCTGGTGCAGCCGCTAATGCTGGCGCTGGGGGCGGGGCTGCTTATCGCACTGTTTCGTACGCCGATTATCGATCTGGCTCTGCATATTGTCGGCGGCAGTGAAGCAGTACTGGAGCAGGCCCGACGTTTCCTGGAAATCCGTTGGTTAAGCGCCCCCGCCTCGCTGGCGAATCTGGTGCTGCTCGGCTGGCTGCTTGGCGTTCAGTATGCGCGGGCGCCGGTTATCCTGCTGATTGTCGGTAATGTTCTCAACATTGTGCTCGATTTATGGCTGGTGATGGGCCTGCATATGAACGTGCAGGGCGCGGCGCTGGCGACGGTCACCGCCGAATATGCCACCTTGCTGATCGGTCTGTTAATGGTCCGCAAAGTCCTGCATATGCGCGGAATTTCGCTGGCAATGTTGAAACAGGCCTGGCGTGGCAATTTCCGCCGCTTACTGGCGCTTAACCGTGACATTATGCTGCGCTCGCTGTTGCTGCAGCTCTGTTTTGGTGCCATTACGGTGCTGGGCGCGCGCCTGGGGAGCGATATCATTGCGGTAAATGCCGTTCTGATGACCCTGCTGACCTTTACCGCCTACGCGCTGGACGGGTTTGCCTACGCCGTTGAAGCGCATTCTGGTCAGGCCTATGGCGCACGGGATGGCAGCCAGTTACTGGATGTCTGGCGCGCAGCCTGCCGACAGTCCGGTCTTGTGGCGATTCTGTTTTCGCTGGTTTATGCCCTGTTTGGCGAGCACATTATAGCGTTGCTGACCTCGCTCCCGCAGATTCAACTGCTGGCCGATCGTTATCTTATCTGGCAGGTGATTTTGCCGCTGGTTGGCGTCTGGTGTTATTTGCTGGACGGTATGTTTATCGGCGCAACACGGGCTGCAGAAATGCGCAACAGCATGGCCGCTGCCGCCGCGGGATTCGCATTAACGTTACTGGCTTTACCGCTGCTGGGTAACCACGGTTTGTGGCTGGCGCTCACCGTGTTTCTCGCCCTGCGCGGGCTTTCACTGGCCTTTATCTGGCGACGTCACTGGCGCAACGGGACGTGGTTCGTTGAAGCCTGACGGTTAAAAATTCTGAATAGTGAATCGAATGCCGAATCAGTGACTACACTTATTCTCACGTCCAGCAGAAAAGATAGCGGAGTTGGACGAGATACTCTGGCTATTCACAACCTAACGATGAGGATTTGATGATGAATAAAGACGAAGTCGGCGGCAACTGGAAACAGTTCAAAGGTAAAGTGAAAGAGCAATGGGGCAAACTGACCGACGATGATATGACGGTCATTGAAGGCAAACGTGACCAACTGGTCGGTAAAGTCCAGGAGCGTTACGGTTATGCAAAAGATCAGGCGGAGAAAGAAGTCACTGACTGGGAAACCCGCAATGATTACCGCTGGTAATTAGTCCCCTCCTGAGAGTACAAGGATGTACGCTCTCTGGCTTAGCGACCGACTTTCTTTTTCACCAGAATTGAGTGGTCATGCTGACATTCGCCTGGATGGCGACAGGCTTCAACCTCCACGCATGCCGGGCACAGCCCGTGAGCTTCAATCACGTTATGCCGCAGAGCAAAACCCATTTTTGCCGCCAGCATATGCATGATGTCTTCCACACCTTCCGCACACTCTTCTTTTACCACGCCACAGCGATCGCAAATAAACATCGCAGAACTGTGGGTCGGTTGATCGAACAGGTGACACAGCACGTAGCTGTTGGTCGATTCCACTTTATGTACAAAACCTTGTTCCAGCAGAAAATCGAGCGCACGATAAACGGTCGGTGGCTTGGCCTGCGGCTCGGTTTCCCGTAGCAGGTCGAGCAGGTCATAAGCGCTAATAGCGCCTTCCTGCAGGCTCATCAGGCGCAGCACTTCGAGGCGCTGTGGCGTTAGCCGCACGTTGCGTTGCGCACAGAGTTTTTCAGCTTGAGCCAATAACTCCTGCGTGGTGGTTTTGTCCATTTGGCGCCTCGATTTGTGTGAAAGGTTAATCCCTTACTTTATCATGTTCTGCTTAAAACGCCGAGATCCGCCGCCGTGTGCTATACCTGACGCATCGTATTCTGGAGAATCCACATGAAAAGACCCGACTGTATTCGCCACTGGCGAGAGGTGGAGGGGGCTGATGACTCCACCTACCCCGACAGCAATGAACTTTTTGCTATTGGCGCGCCGCTTGCCCGTAAACTGGGGTTAGGAAGACTAGGTATTCATCATGAACGCCTGCCGCCGGGGCGTCGCACATCTTATCCTCATGCCGAAAGCGATGAAGAAGAGTTTATCTATGTGCTGGAAGGTTATCCGGAAGCCTGGATTAACGGCTATTTATGGAAGCTCGAACCTGGCGACAGCGTCGGTTTTCCGGCAGGAACCGGGGTATGCCACACCTTTATCAATAACACCAGTGAAGAGGTGCGCTTGCTGGTCGTGGGTGAGGCAAACAAAAAATATAATCGCATTTATTACCCGCTTAACCCGGTCTATGCCGCCACGCGCGAGGATCGCTGGGTTGACCATCCGCCGCAGTTTTTTGGCCCACATGACGGCAAGCCGGGGCGCAAATAACGCTCTGTGAGAATATGCTGTGCGAGCCACGATGATGGGGCGCACTATCGCATCGGTCTATGCTATAGTAGCGCCCCTTTTTTAACCGGATGCTTGAATATTCGCCATGCTGCCTGAATCTCAGTCTACCGCTTTTCCCGCTCATCGTTTTTCTATCGCGCCGATGCTCGATAGGACGGATAGTTTAGCAAATTAGCGGGTTTTAATGTATCATGGGGTTCTATTGGGAACCTGATGACCTGATTTACAGTCTATTCATTTCTATTCATACCGCATCATTTGTATCCGTATCTGATTGACCAATTACAACTGCGGTTATAGACTTTGCTCCAAATAGCCGAGGCTATTGATCAACACCCCCCGGCCTGAGGCCGTATTGGTCAGAGGTTCTCCTGAAACAAAAGGAGTTCGTTATGCGCAGACATAGTGATGTGAAACATAAAATGCCGTTTTTGGATACTTTTAAGACAGCCGCTGCAGTGGGCCTGCTTATGCAGCACACCACGGCGATGTATTGCCAAGATGTGCCTAATGTTAAGCAAGCGACGTTTGCCAACATGTCTGTGGCTGATGAGTATGAGAGTTCATTGAAGCTTAAGGAAGCTCTTGGTGTTATTAGTGACTTAACTAGCACCCTTAGCAGGGCATATTTTATGCTTGCCAATTCTGATGACGAACATGCTCGTGCTCAAATCATCGAAACTCTCGATCAAGAAAAGTCAGACCTCATTGAGCTTCATCTTCGTGGTCTTGAGGGAGCTATTAAGAACATTTATAAAGAATGTCCCGATGAGCTCAAAGGAGTTGTTAAACCTGTTTTAGTAACTACTGCACAGGCGCGCTCAGCAGCCTCGCGTCTGAATGATCTTATCGGTCAAATGTTGAAGCCAGTTGAGACTTTT
The DNA here is from genome assembly GCF_026719375.1 of Citrobacter sp. W9. Taxonomy (NCBI): domain Bacteria; kingdom Pseudomonadati; phylum Pseudomonadota; class Gammaproteobacteria; order Enterobacterales; family Enterobacteriaceae; genus Citrobacter; species Citrobacter sp. W9. Next base: position 59,483 of record NZ_JAPPTE010000016.1, read on the forward strand.
GCGAGTTCCATCGATATGGACGGTTTACGTGCTTTAGCTAAGCATGGAACAACTACCTTTGTTTCTAGTCAATTCCACTGAGGTGAAAATTGCACGTTTCCGTAGAGTATAACCAAAAGAGTTTTGGCTTTTTTTTCTCTCCGGTTTTTGTGGATTTTCCAAATCTTCAGCAAACCTTGCTTGATGATTTTGCAAGGTACAAAGCAACTGGCACTCTTCCGGATTATTTTGGCCGAGATACTGCTTATGACAGGCCTGATGACATTAAGGATTCAGGTCTGATGCATATTCACCTATGTTTAGATGGCAAGCAATTTGATGCTCCTCCGAAAGGAGCTGACCAGCGAGACCCTAAAACGGTTCAGTGGTATCGAACTTCTAATACCGCTCTCGTTTATGCTCAAAATCTGCTTGATGAGCACAGCTATTCACTCATAGCTTTGTTTCATCCAGTTGCTCATTTCAATGCCCAAAATTATGATCGGATGAGAACGCTGGCTTCTTACGCTCGAGAATTCCGTTATAGTTAAAATTAACCCACCTCCTCGGTGGGTTTTTTATTTTGTCAGCAGCTTTGTTGTTTTGATGTTCTTACCTTTTCCCATTCAATTCTGCCTTCTTCTCGCCGTTGGTCTATATACTCAGCAAGATCCTGAATGTTGATACAGCGCTTCGCTTTCTGTGATGTTCCTACACGATAAGTCGGGATAGGTAACTGACAGGCATTTGCTTTCGCTTCTGCTGTGTTAGGGCTCATACCGAAATACTTTTGGCATACCGCTGACAGCTCGATGTTAGGCGTGTTGAACTCAGCCATAAGTAAAAACAAAGTATTCATAGACGTTCTCCATACAACCTGGCTGCACCCAGGGGAAATTACAGGTCGCTGCTGGTGGCCGGAATCAACTTCTGCCAGATCGCGGACACGTATTTTGCTTGATGTCGCGCATCGGCCAGTGCGTTATGTGCAACCCCATCGAAAGGCATATCTCGCTTTGGATCGAAACCCACCACTCTGCCTAATGTGACGATGGTTCTGACGTCGTGATCGTTCCAAAATTGCCACGGGCAAACCTGGCCGGCGCGCTCATATGCGCCGCGCAATATAACGTTGTCGAAAGTAGCTCCATTGCCCCAAACTTTTAAATATTTTGGGTTATCAGAATGCCGATTAATGAAATGGCTCAGTTCAGATAGGGCAGACGATATCGGCATCGCATCATCAACACAGATTGCTGATCGCGCTTCTGAGCTTTGTCTTAACCACCACAGAATAGTGTCACCATCCGGCACCGCTCCCTGCTCCATAGCGCTTTCAAGGTTAACGGCGGTGTAAAACTCCTGACCAAGATCACCGCTTTGCGGATCAAAGAACACGGCACCAATGGAGACAATAGGGGCATTCGGTTTTTTGCCCATAGACTCAAGGTCGATCATTAAATTGTTCACGTTAAATATTCTCCTGTTTTGGTGCTGCTTTAAGCATTGCGGCGCGGCAGGCGTTCCATCCCCTGACTTCAGCGATTGCAACTACAGCGTCTATGGCATGCATTTTCGACGCTTCTGGCATCATTTTTTCATCCGGCACTACTGGCGCTGACTGCGGGGCGGCCCAGAGCTTATTGACGCCATCCGGCAGATTATTAAAATCAAACGTACTGCCCGGAATCCTGCCAGCCTGAATCCAGTCGTCTCCGTCAACCTCGATGAAAAATACTGGCTCTTCGTTCCTCGATGCTAGCACCTCATCAATCACATTCAACATATCAGCGAGAATGTAAGCTCTGTTCCCGCCGTTTGAGTACTGGGTATCATGCTGCAGGTGTTCGCGTATCTGGTGCAGGCGGTCGAGTGATACAGGACCGTTCGCCGGGTGGTTGTTAGTTGTCATGCTGACACTCCTTCTTGATATTTTTCAAACCAGAACACAACCGGCTTTTCGACAACTTCAACTAGGCCAAATCGTTCAGCAGTGCGGAAGTTGACGCTATATGCGCGAGCACGTTCTGCCTGCCGAGTAATTTCTTCCCGGAACAAGTCCACGCTGAATGTGGCTTTAAACAGGTTACACGGTGCGCAAGCCGGGAAAAGATTTTCGATAGCATCATTCTCAGGTCGCCAGAATTCCCCGGTTGCAACAGCACGCCGGGTTCCATTGGACTGACGTTCGCCAAATTCCCACTTCCGCAATGCAGCCTCAACATGGTCAGCATGCCAGCCTTTCTCTGGTAGTTCGCATCCACAATAAGCACAGCGACCGCCAAACTTCATGCGTAGCTCTGCGCGTTGTTTTTTCGTCAGCGCCATCTCACCCCCCCTTCACGCCAATGCCAGCTGCGGCCGCTTCACGATGTGTTGCCGAATTAAACCAGAGGCATTCAGTGCGCACTTTCGTACCGCGCCCTGCACTGATACGTGATGCCTTTTTGGTTTTGGTCCAACCCGGCAACATGTCGTTGTACAACTCGCAGTCATAGCCGCTGATTATCACCATGCCGGTCATCGTTCTGGCCACAGCTAACAGTTGCTCATGCCCTTCAACGGTCATTTCGTGGTTGTAATAGCGATTACCCTGTACGCGCGTTTCCGGCACATAAGGCGGATCTATGTAATGCAGAGTGGTATCGGCGTCGTGGGCGCGCATCACTGCTAGCGCGTCTTTGTTTTCGATGATGACTCCCTGCAGGCGCTGGCAGACCGCCGACAGATTTTCGGGATAGCGCTCCCACAGGTGCGCCGCCGTGGCGTATTTGCGCTTACTGTCGCTGCGAAATCCCGAGTTGCCACCAATGCCGGATGCAGAACCAAAACCCATGCAGGCACGAACAACCATGCGGCGAGCGCGCTCTACGGACTCCGTGACAACCTCCCTTGCTGTGCAGAACTCATCACGTGAGTAAGGCGTTAATGCGCAAGCATCGCGCAGGCGTTGATTCATTTCCGGGTCACGCAGCACGCGGAACAAGTTCACCACCTCTCCATCAAGGTCGTTATAGACCTCTGAATAACTTCTGGGCTTTTGCAGTAGCACTCCAGCTGCACCGCCGAATGGTTCAACGTAGCAAGTATGCTCTGGCATATGTTCAATAACCCACGGAGCCAGACGGAACTTACCGCCGTGATAACGAATTGCGGGATGTTTGATCTGCTCCTGTTTGTTGAGTGCTGTCATTGGGCTGCTCCTTGTCTGGCTCTGCTCAAGAGCTGGTTAAACATCATGGTTAGGCTGTTACTGCAACCAAACGGCATATCGTTAATGCGGTATGTTGGAATTCCCTTGCGAACACCAGACTTCACGATCCGGCCTGTACCATAGAGTTGCGATAATGCGCCAGCTACCGCGGGTGTCTTTTTGTTCATGCCTTTGGCGATTTCACTGCTGGTGGTATTCGGATGAGCCTGGAGATATTCAAATACAGTCATGGCGTTTTACCTTTACGTTCCTGTTCCAGTTTCACCAGAGACTCTTTTAATGCCGAGAACGTAGCGTCCAGTCTGGTGGCGACTTCGCGCATAAGCGGCGCATGTTTTGGTGGCAATTCAGCAACGGAGGCAAAAGCCTCCGCTACGAGTTCTTTTACCTTCATGCGGCGCATTGGCGCAGCTCCACCAGTTCGTTAAAGCGATTCATGAACAGGCCATAGGCTTGACCAGGACGGAGAGGAATAATCTGAACGAGATCAGAGCAGGGAATACCTTCGAGAATTTCCCACTTCGAACCGTCATCGATTTCCAGATCACGGCGCTCGGTAGCTAACATGGTTAGATCGGCATATTTCACGACAGCAGCTTGTTCAAGAGAGATACCGAATTTAAAGCGGATAAGACCATCAATATAAGTTTCCATGCGCTGGTAGTCAGGCAGCAAGGCTTTGAGCGGGGCTGGGATATCCTGGCAATATGCCTCCGCAGCGTCGTGCATCAGCGCTTCAAAGGCGAACTCTGGCGGCACAATCTGGCTTACAAGCACAGAGTGCTGGGCCACGCTGTAGAACTCTGGGAGATGCCCAGCGAATCGACAGATGTTGGAAAGAGCAGTCGCGATATCCTCAACATCGATATCGTCGATTGTGGCGGTCAGGTAGTTAAATTTTTTACCGGATAATGTCTGAATGTAACTCATGGTTTTCTCCATATTAGCGCGCTGCACCGCGCAGATTTTGGTTGCACGAATCCCTCGCCGGGTGGCGATAATTAATGGAATTACGCTTCAATAAATCCCCGCGGCGCCGGGGATTTAATGCAGAGCAATTAGGCTTTAAAGTTACCGATGAAAGTTTCCACTGATTCACCGTCGAACTTGCTGATCAGCAACTCGCGGAATTCGTTGGCGATCTCTTCTTCCTGGGCTTCAAGTTGGATGATGCGCAGAACAAAGCAGGGTTCATCGCTGGTCAGCAGGCTGTTACGCAAGTTAAAGCGGCGTTCGCCCAGACCTTCATACGGCACACATTTGAACTCGAACGCCACAGGCATTACGTCTTTGCTGCTTGCTTCAACGCTTTGCATCAGCGATTTTTTACCAGCGAAATCACCAGTTTCATGGTCCTGCTGTGTTGCTTGCTGAATAGTGATACGACGCACAGCCTGAGCCGCCTGGGAAATCTGCATCGCATTGCCATCAGCATCAAACGCCAGCAGGTAATCGCTCCAGTCTTCCAGCCATTCAGCGATTTGCTTTTGCTTCAGACGTTGGCCATCGATTTGCAGTAACGCGCGGAACGGGGCGGTTTTCTTCAGGGTGATTGAAGCAACGTTATCGGCGTGACCGGGATTATCTAGGGTGCCGATGTTGAACACTGAACGGGCGGTCATGTTGTCAGCGTCAATGAAGCAACGAGCTGGCTCACTGTCGCTGGCGTAACCTTTAGAATAACGTGCGAAGTCGTCAATACTGGTTGTGGTCATTGCGCCACGAAAGCGGAAACGCTCCAGAGAAAAGCGCTCAAGGCTTTCAACGCCAGTACCCTCTGGCAGTAATGCGGTCGGGCAAGCCAGGCCATGAATATCATTCAGGTGATAACCGGAAAGAACCAGGTCTTTGACCTGCTTGAAGGTACCGCTGTCTAACTGAGACATAAAAATTCCTTATTAACTGATGATCAAAGTGGTATCAGTGAGTTTGTTGTTGCGGATCACTGAGCCGCTTTAAGCTTTCCATCCACCGCGCCAGTGATCCCGAACAGCTGACCCTGATCTTCCTGCAGGATGGTGAGCTTCCCGCCTTTGTTGACCCACATCGGTGTTTCGGTTGTGTCCTCTTCAGAGGCTTTACCACGCGGTGTTGGGGTGCTGTAGTTCAGCTTGTGCTTGATCTTGACGCGCTTCTCTTCAACGGAATTACCCATGCGCTCAAAATCAAATGTGAGGACTACTTTGCCTTTGTTGCCGTTGTTCAGAACGCCAAGCGCGGTGGTGTTAAGTGCTGCCGCGATTTTGTTCATGAACACGCCGGCATCCAGTTCGCCAAGAAAATCTGGCACTACGGTCATGCGGTCATTACTCATGGTTTTACCCTCGTTAAGGCGGCTGCAACCGCCGAACTTTCTCCATACACAACAGAGAAGGGCACCTGCATTTGTAGGCGACTGCAACCGCCATCCTCTTGCCCGGGTGGATTGGGTTATGAGCCCGTCGCCCGGTGATGCCCTTTTCTGTTGTGCCCTGAAAAAGGCTGGCGGTTACCGGACAAGTGGGAAAACACCGGGCCGCCAGAACAGGGAGTTACTTGTTATTGCTTTGGCCTGCTTTTAACCACATCAGGCGCGGTGGTAGGTATCTTCGGGCGGGGCGCTGGCGACCAACCAGCTACAACCCCTACGGTATTTACACTCCACGCCGTGGGTTAACGGCTCCGTATCGTGGCTGAGTTTCTGTTGCTGGTGGTCAAGCCAGCTTCGCAACCCCTCCCGAAGACACCTGTCAGCGAATCATCCGGTTATTCATATGCCACCGGCGGCTACTTCGTGGACGTCCTGCCTGTTCGCTGTTGATGTGATTAATGTAGGATAACTTACTATTTGGGGTCAAGTGAAAATGTTGGATAACTTACATTGAAGGGCGAAAAAAAAACCGGGTATTCCCGGTTTTCTTATAAATCCATTATTACTTGTCTTACTAATCCTACCAATCGGCAGTTGCCATTGACTTCTAAAGTCCTGTAATTGGGGTTAAGAGGTACTAGGTATTTCAGCGGCCCATCGATGACGAATTTTTTAATAGTGGCTTCATCACTGCCCATAAGCTGTGCAATAACAATTTTACCATTAGCTTGACTGGCATCACCAAAATCAGGTTCTACAACGACAATAGAACCTTCGGGAATACTTGGTGCACCTGTAGGGTTGGTCATCGAGTCGCCGCGAACAATAAGTGCAAATGCACTTTCAGAAACGGCAGCCGAAGTATAGACCCAGTCATGGATGTCCCGCTCTGTGATCGCTACGCAATTGGCCGTCCATTCCCCGGCCTGTACCCATGTGAGAACGGGAACTGACCTAATTCCGAATCTTTGCTCCGGGTCCATAGTTGGTGGCTGCTGACTTCCATCATCCTTTCCATCCAGTAACCACTGCGGTGTCTTTTCTAATGCAGCCGCAAGCGCCTGGAGGTTTTCACCACCCGGTTTGTAGTCACCGGATTCCCAACCGGTGATAGTGACGCGATTAACCCCGACGAGCTTTGCCAGGACGGATTGCGTCATCTTTAGCTCTTTTCGTCTGCTTCGGATTCGATCATTCATTTTCATGTAGGTAATCCTACCATTATCTGATGTAGGAGTGCTTGACCACTTAATGTAAGATATCCTACTATCAGTGCACTGCATTACTTAACTCCAGAGGGAAAAATGAAAAAGAATGACGTTATTTCTTACTTCGGTGGCGTAGGGAAAACCGCTAAGGCTTTGAATATCTCTCATGCGTCCGTGTCGGGATGGGATGAAATTATTCCAAAGGGACGAGCTTTTGAGATCCAAGCGCTGACCAAAGGTGTATTGAAAGTTGACCAATCACTTTATGAAAAGCGTAGCCACTCGGCTGCGTGATTAAAACCACAGAATTAAGGGGTTAACCGTGGGTAACGAACCTATTTGGAAAGTTGAACGTCAGCCTGCCTGGCTGGTGGCCGCGATTAAAAAGACGATTACCGATCTGCCTGGTGGGTATGCCGAGGCCACGGAATGGTTGGGTGTGACAGAGAACGCATTATTTAACCGCCTTCGTGTTGACGGCGACCAGATCTTCCCGCTGGGCTGGGCAATGGTTTTACAACGTGCTGGTGGTTCAACTCATATCGCTGATGCCGTTGCGCGTCATTCTCAGGGCGTATTTGTACCGCTGGCAGATGTTGATGATCTGGATAACGCCGATATAAACCAGCGTCTGATGGAGTCCATCGAATGGATAGGCCGTCATTCTAATTTTGTACGTAAAGCCACGGCTGATGGGGTAATTGACGCAGATGAGCGTGCTCAGATTGAGGAAAATAGCTATCAGGTTATCGCTAAGTTCCAGGAGCACGTAACGCTTCTTTATCGAGTTTTTTGTGTCGCTGAAAAGAGTGACGCCCGCGAGTGTGCAGCTCCGGGCGCCTTGGCGAACAACTCTTCGAGTATGGAGAAATAATCCGCATGAGCAGTGTAACGGCTTTTAACCGTCTACCGCAACTCAGGATGATCCCGGTTTCGGGTACTCCGTTGTTTCGGTATGAACGCAGATTATCAAACCGCTGGGTTCCGTGTAACCACAGTAGGGCGGTTTCAATTGTGGGGGTCTACAACCGGAGGGCGAAACGCCTGTGCGCGAACTTAACCGAAGGTTCAAAGATCACCGCGGAGTGCCAGTCCGTGTTATCCGCTGGGAGCCAGAAACACAGCGCGTTATCTATCTGCGTGATGGCTACCCGCACGAATGCTTTAGCCCACTTGAGCATTTCAGGCAAAAGTTCAGGGAGATAACGGACGATCATGAGCACTAAATTAACCGGCTACGTATGGGATGGTTGCGCGGCGTCGGGCATGAAATTGTCTAGTGTCGCGATCATGGCACGCCTCGCTGATTTCAGCAGCGATGAGGGCGTGTGCTGGCCGTCCATTGAAACTATTGCTCGCCAGCTTGGCGCAGGGCCGAGCACGATCAGAACGGCAATCGCAAAGCTTGAAAAAGATGGCTGGCTCACGCGTACACAGCGCCGTAATGGTAACCGTAATGCTTCGAACGTGTACCGCCTGAATGTGGCGAAACTTCAGGCTGCCGCATTTTCTCAACTGTCAGATTCTGACACGTCAAAATCCGACGCATCAAAATTTGACGCCTCAAAAACTGACCCGTCGAAATCCGTCAAAAACGGCGGTTTTGACCCGTCAGAATCTGGCGGGGATCCGTCAGTAAAATCAAAACAAGATCCACAAGTAACTTCAAAACCCTCTTGTCCGGTTGCGGCGCAACCAGACCCTGAAGTCGTGATTACTGATCAGGCAATTTTGGTTCTGACCCATTTGAACAAGATCAGCGGATCCCGGTATCAGAAATCAAAAACATCCCTGGAGAACATCCGTGCCCGACTGCGTGAGGGATACAGCGTTGCAGACCTGCAACTGGTTATCGACCTGAAGCATGAGCACTGGCACGAGAACGACGAGCAGTACCAGTACATGCGCCCGGAAACGCTGTTCGGCCCGAAGAAATTCGAGAGCTATCTGCAAAGCGCTACCCGCTGGGAGCAGAAGGGACGGCCTAAACGCGCTGACTGGGGTGCGAAAAAGCGCGATGTGATGGCTTTTGGTCCGGTTGATACAACGATTCCAGAGGGGTTCAGAGGATGACGTTAAACAAATATTGCCAGTCGCTGGCGGCACTACGTAGCCAACCAGCCCACGAATTGAAAGAAGTTGGCGATCAGTGGCGAACACCGGATCTGCTTTTTTGGGGGATCAACGCGCTATTTGGTCCATTAGTTCTGGACTTGTTTGCTGACGCCGACAACGCGAAATGCCCGGCATGGTACACCGCCGAAGATAACGCGCTGACGCAGGACTGGTCTGAACGTCTGGCAGAACTGGGTGGCGCTGGCTATGGCAACCCACCGTATAGCCGTTCGCAGTACCACGAGAAACAGGCGATCACTGGTATGACGCACATCATGAAATACGCAGCAGCCCAGCGCGAGAAGGGCGGTCGCTATGTATTCCTGATAAAAGCCGCGCCGAGTGAAACGTGGTGGCCGGAAGATGCCGATCACATTGTATTCATTCGCGGGCGCATTGGGTTCGATCTGCCTGTGTGGTTTGTACCTGCTGACGAAAAACAGAAACCCACCAGCGCGTTTTTTGCCGGTGCCATAGCTGTATTCGATAAGTCGTGGCGTGGTGAGCGGTTCAGCTATATCAACCGCACAGAACTGGAGGCAAAAGGTCGGGCATTTATGGCTTTGGCACAATTTGCTGCCAGCAAGTCTCAACCTGCAACTGTCACACCACCTGTAGCAGATAAGTCAGTAGCAGATTTGCCACTAACCCAAAAAGATATTTTTGCTATCAGCGGTGTCGAGGCGTGGGCATGCGTTAGAGCTGCGTTCGGCGATAAAGAAGAATACACCTTTAGTGAGTCGAAGTTCGGGCATACCTGGGCGGCTGATTCGGTCGATGCACCTGAGTTTGCACAGGTATCACCATTAACGATCGACAAGGCTAAGCTGCTCATCCGCGAAAGCATTTTGTTCGGTGTGGATGAGTGGCTTTTGTCGATTCAATTCGATGACTCCGCTACACGCTTGGATATGTCGGAACGTATTCGCACTGTTGCCCTTGAAGCATCCGGTGAATATGGCATGAACAGTACTGATTTCATTGCAGCTATGGGAAGCCTGGATGTTTCCAGTTGGTCCAATATTCGCCAGATCCGCATGCACATCCGTGATAAAGCTAAACCAGTAGCCGATCTGCATCCCGAGTCCCGTATCTGGCCGCTGGAGGTTGGAATTGTATTCGACCAGGTAGACGGCGCTGACATGCTGGATGAATCACAGCAGAACAAGCTGAAAGCCAACATCAATCAACTCTGGCTGGAGCGGACTGCCACCAGCGAAATCATTACTGCTGCTTCTGAACTTGTTCGCAATATGCGGGGAGAGGTCGCGTGAAACTGGTCCTGCCTTTTCCTCCGAGCGTGAACATTTACTGGCGCGCCCCTAACAAGGGGCCGCTGGCCGGTCGTCACCTCATTAGCGCTGATGGTCGTAAATACCAGAGCGCTGCCTGCGTGGCGATTATTGAGCAATTACGACGTCTCCCGAAGCCATCGACTGAACTGGCAGCGGTAGAAATCACTCTGTACCCGCCGGATGCGCGCCGCCGGGATATCGATAATTACAACAAAGCCCTGTTTGACGCGCTGACACATGCGGGTGTCTGGGAAGACGACAGCCAGATTAAGCGCATGCTGGTGGAATGGGGACCGATAGTACCGAAGGGAAAAGTTGAGATAACCATAACGGCATATAAAAAAGAGGTGGTTATATGTCCAGCTGTGGGTTGAATATTGGTCGTTATGGCAGTAATGTCGGAAAGTGCAAGCGAAAAGGGCGTGCAGGCCCTTCGCAACAATCAGAGTATGGAGAGAATATGAGCAATCATCATGTTATGGGCACTGCTACGCCCAAAAAAGACTCTTATCTTGTTGTTGATGGATGTTTAATCAACTCATTCGAACCAAATCTTTATAGTCTCAATGATATTCATAAGGCTTCAGGTGGATCTGCGTCCAAAAAACCTGCGTTTTATCTCAGGACGCTAACTGCAAAAAGAATTCTAAATGCTCTCCCTGGTGAACGTTGGGAAAAGTTGCATGTTATTCGCGGTGGAGTCTTACAGGGGACTTTCGCCTCTCAGGAGTTGGTTTTTGCCTATGCCCTCTGGTTGAGCCCTGACTTTTATGTTCGCGTTCTGAGCAATCTCCCTTTTATCAGCGATCTGCGCAACGGGGAGGCAAAATGAGTCAGCTACATCAGATCATCCCGATTACTCAGGGCAATATTGGCAACCACATAACCCCGATGGTCAGCGCTAAAAGGTTACATGCCTTTCTCGGCGTGAGGCGTGATTTCACCAACTGGATTAAAGGGCGTATCAGTCAGTATGGTTTTGCTGAAAATACTGATTATGTGGTTTACGCCAATTCTGGCGAAAACCCTCTCGGTGGACGTCCAACCGTTGATTACCTGATCACCATTGATATGGGTAAAGAACTGGCGATGGTGGAGAGAAACGAGAAGGGGCGTCAGGTTCGTCGTTATTTCATTACATGCGAACAACAAGCGAAAATGCGAGTTGGTACACCGTCATTACCAAATTTCTCTGATCCGGCACAGGCTGCGAGAGCATGGGCTGATGAATTTGAGGCCAGGCAGCGCGCGGAAACAGTTACCCACCAGCAGGCCGAATATATCGAGCATCTCGAGAGTCTCTTCACTGACGGGCTTTCCCCTGTGCAGTTCTGTAAGCGTCTGAATGGTGTGAATACCTCCAAGATCAGTGCCTGGCTTGTCTCTGCTAACTGGCTGTACGATGACAATCCCGAAGGCCGCAGCGCACAGTGGCGTGTTCGCTCGTATGCCCGCGACAAATACCTCACCGAGAAAAGCAGTAAAGTATCGCCAAACTCTGCGGTGAGCTTTACTACCTACCAGCCAGTCCTGCTGCGTGAAGGCGCTGTCTGGCTGTACAAAAACTACCTGAAGGGAAAGCTTCCGATGAAGGTCACCTGGAACGGTAGTTTTACCCACGATAAAGATTTAGCTGGGGGTCTCCAGTGAGAGTGACCCCTCCGCACCTTCAGCCAGTATTGTCCAGGGTTAAACGGTTTGTTGAGAAACAACCAGATGGAGCAACTCTTACCCATCTGACACACAAAGTATCAGCATATAGCTCGTTGAGTCGGAAGGATAAAGAAAGCCTGATCGAAATCATCCGCGAAAACAGTCTGCTCTGCATCACTGATGACGGCAGGACAACAACCCTGCATCACCCTAAGTTTGGTCATAAATCCGTGGCGCCGGTTATTGCGTCGTCGAAGCCATTAAAGGAAGCCACTATGAATAAGCCAACCGTGACCCCTGAAGAATTACGCAAGCAGGCCGAAGCCCTCATCCGCGCCGCTGAAGAAGCTGAAAAAAAGGCAGGTGACCGTGCTGAAATCAAAAAACAACTCGATCCTCTGAAGCTTGAAATCCTCCAGGCTTATGGAATGGCAAGCCGTAAGTTTGATGAGTTTGTGGATGCAATGGCGGATATGGGGAAGGCCGTACAGAAATTTAAAGATCTGACGGTATAAGGGGTTGGCATTGAGAGCCTTACTTACCCCTGAAATGGTGCCACGCCTTGGCGTGGTGCTTTTCAAGCCAGGGCGGGAGCTGATGCATCTGTTTGCATCAGGTCGTGTGCTCGTTGAGCGTGAGCCAGAAAACATGGCCCGGCTTCCGTCTGGTCGAATCCCCGATGCACGGCAACCGCTACTGGAGGATCCCTGCCTTCATACTTTCTTCACCGATGAACGGGTCATTACTGCTGCTGGTGGAATGGCCGGGCTTGAGTACTGGCTTCGTCAGCGCGTTAAAAAGTGCCAGTACCCTTTTTCTGACTACCATCATGCCGAGCTCACAACACTATGGCATCCGCCTGGCGCGCTGGTGGTGTGCTGGCATTGTGATAACAAATTGCGTGGGCAGACTACGGAAAGGCTGCAGGCGCTTGCCCTGAGCAATGTTGCCGAATGGATTGTTGATACCGTACTGGTTGGGCTTGGCTACAACAAAGAGCGCTCCCTCTCTTTAGCCGAGCTTTGCTGGTGGGCGGTTCAGTCTGGTGTCGCTGATGCCGTCACTGAAGGAATGGCGCAACGGGCACTACGGTTGCCAGACGAACCATTATTATCTGTTTACCGGGAAAGTGACATCGTGCCTATGCCGCCGGCCACCAGCATTATGCAGGAAAAAGCCAGGCCGATTGATACGTTACCAACTTGTCGGTCAGACAGCCTGGATGTGGAAACCAAAAAGCCAATACTGACGTTAACCGTCGATCCGGAGTCGCCAGAGTCTTTTATGCTCAGGCCAAAACGTCGCCGCTGGATAAATGAGACGTACACCCGCTGGGTTAAAACACAACCCTGTGAGTGTTGCCGACGGCCAGCAGATGATCCGCACCATATCGTAGGGCACGGTATGGGTGGTACAGCAACAAAAGCCCATGACCTCTTCGTGATCCCTCTGTGCAGAGAGTGCCACGACGAGTTACACGCCGATGTACCGGCATTCGAGCAGAAGCATGGTACGCAGCTTGAGCTGCTACTGCGTTTTATGGATCGGGCGCTGGCGATCGGCGTAATTGCGAAAGCTTAAGTGTATGGAGCGCAAAGAAGCATGAATGAACAAGACCTGAATTTTGTAAGAATAGAATTACGCCGCGCGCTACCTGACCTCTCTGGGGGAACAAAAGGGCAGCTTGAGGCTTTCAGTGAACACCCTCCAGCAGACAAAAATGCCACCCCGCGCCGTGGAATTCATCTCGTCGAACTCGAAGGAGAGAAGGGGCCACGCTTTGTTAACTCGCTTTCCGCGCCACTGTATGTACTGGAAACACGCAGCCGCCGCAGGCCAATGCCGTCGATAAAAGATGCGGAATTTGAGTCCGCGCCGTGGCGTAGGGCAGTGTCCGCGCTTAGTGGATACCAGCAGGCCTGGTTGCAGTACTGCTACGGTTTTGACCTTAGCTATAAGCACCAGGTGATGATGTGTGAATACGTCTGGAAAACTTATCAGAAATGCCTGGGTGAAAACTCGCTTCAGGAGCGTGTAGTAAAGAAACTGATAGGTCTGGTATGGCTGGCAGGGCAGGAAATTGCCGCAACCAGAAATAATGAAACCTATAAAGACTATGCTGGTGCAGCGTTAGCCCGCATGGTTAGCGTTGACCGTTCAACATGGTTGCGTGTTTATTCAGGGCACTGGGCTGGGTTAAAGGCCGCTTTTATCCAGCTTGACGAATCTGCGTTGGCCATGGCACTTGAATACTATGAGGAAGAAGAAACCCTCAAAGTGGCAGAAATGTGAAGTAAATTTCACTATCTCCTTCAAACGCGCTTGCAAAATGCAACAAAATGAGCCATATTTTAAGCATATTCGATATGTTGCCAAAATTATATAAACCCGCCGATGAGCGGGTTTTATTTTACCTCTTTTGGCACTCAATCTACGTCAAAATCAATATGTTATAATTCCTCTGGTCAAAACAATCCACCGGAGGCAGTGCTATGAAAATCACACCTGTACATTTCGAAATTCTGCGTCGAGCAGGTGCACTTGGTCCACGTGAAACAATTCAATCTTCTGATCTTCCTCACATTCCTGCGAGAACGGTAGATTTTGCCATTTCAGATCTTGCTGATTTTGGATTGGTAAATGCTGTTCAAAGTAAGTCTGATGAGGCTGGGTGGATAGCGATTGAAATCACGTCAAAGGGTGATCGCTATTTAAATGAACTAGAGGCTTAAATCATTCTCTAGTAAAACGCGGGACATAATCTATAGGCTGCCATTTGGTGGCCTTTTCTATTTCAGGCTCTGGGAATCACCCTTACTTTCACCTTTTCATAAGAGCCCAGAAGCCTGAACCTCCTTTCATCACACAGCGCCATCCGAAAAATCGGAGGTGAGGCTATGACCAGAATGAGCACCATTTACAGCAGACTTTCATATGGATCAGGAACCACGCTTGCCGGCTGCGGTGTATCAGCGAAGGCATATGCAGAAACAGCTAAAACAGCAAAAGAGGTGTCCTGGATGTTGGCCGACAGAATTGCAGGGTTAAGCCTGAGCGACTGGGCAATTATTGTCGGTATCGCATGCACAGTTATCACCTGTGCAGTGAACTGGTATTTCCGCTGGAAAGAACGGGAGGATCGGCGCAATGGCTATGCCACCAAAGCTGAAGAATAAACTGAGCGCAGCGGTCGTTGGTTTGATTCTTGCGGGGGCTTCCGCGCCCGTGATTCTCGATCAGTTTCTGGATGAGAAGGAGGGTAACAGCCTGACAGCATATCGCGACGGCGGCGGAATCTGGACTATTTGCCGTGGCGCCACGATGGTTGATGGTAAGCCAGTCGTTCAGGGGATGAAACTGACGCAAGCTAAGTGTGCCCAGATCAATGCCATTGAGCGTAACAAGGCGCTGGCGTGGGTTGAGCGAAATATCAGGGTACCGCTGAGCGAACCACAGAAAGCCGGGATCGCATCTTTCTGCCCATATAACATAGGCCCCGGAAAATGTTTCCCGTCCACGTTCTATAAGCGAATGAACGCCGGCGACACAAAAGGCGCGTGTGAAGCTATTCGCTGGTGGATTAAAGACGGTGGCCGCGATTGTCGCCTGACCAAAGGCCAGAAAAATGGCTGTTATGGGCAGGTAGAACGACGAGATCAGGAAAGTGCGCTGACGTGCTGGGGGATAGACCAGTGAGCCTGCGCTATCAGTTCATTGCTATTTCGGTGCTGGTGGCCGTCGCATTTATCGCCGGAAACGAGTGGAGTAACCGCGGTTGGGAAAAAAAGTGGGCGGAACGTGATAGCGCGAAATCCTCGCAAACAGCGAACGCGCAGACCGCCGCCCGCATGATTGAACAAGGGCGAATTATTGCCCGTGATGAGGCTGTAAAAGATGCACAAGCACAAGCCGCTAAATCTGCTGCGAATGCTGCTGGCCTGTCTGCCACTGTTAGCCAGCTGCGCACCGAAGCAACAAAGTTTGCCGCCCGCCTGGACGCCGCAAAGCACACCTCAGATCTTGCCGCTGCCGTCAGAAGCAAAACAGCCGGAGCCGACGCCAGAATGCTCGCCGACATGCTCGGAAGTATTGCAGAAGAAGCTCGATATTATGCTGAGCGATCTGACGAAAGCTACCGGGCTGGAATGACATGTGAGCGTGTTTACGACTCGGTGAGACATTCGAATAACAACAGGGTTACACGATGAACGCCCACGTGCAGTGGCTATGCTTGATGGTAGGATTGACGAGAAGAGGGAAAAACTTAAAGTGCTTTGGGTAACGATTACTTTAATTTTTTACTGGTATATCGCTTTTGCAATTCAAGTTTCGCCCAGTGCATAAGGAACCCGATTATGGGAGCCGCATAAGGGGAAAGTGCGTTAAGAAAGTCAATTAGAGTTGTGTCTGTCATATTGTATCTCCTTCAAACCAAAATTGTGGAGATGGCTGAGGATTTCAGTCATCTATTGTAGGGCCTAATAGGTCTTCCCATTAGTGAGTCGTAAAGATTGCGACTCTTTAAAAGATTCATTACAGGAGATATGGAAATGGTTTCGCTTCGTTTGAACAAAGCTGCGTTAATCAGCGCCACCGGCATTCACTGAGTGTCTGCGATCATTCTTTACTAAATAATTCATGGGTTTATCATGGTGACTCTTTGATAAAAGGAGTTTTGGTAATGAAATTTCTCTGGGTTGTATGCATTATTTGCGGAGTTATTGGGTTTGTGCAGGGAATTATCGGGGTGTTCGGTGCTGTTAGTGCGCCTCAGCAGGCTGCTGGTGCAGCAATGGGCGTTGCATGGGCGGTAATCCCATATTGCATCTGTCGTGCTATCCAGCAGATGAGACCACAAGAAGTGGTAATTAAAAAAGACGAATGATACTCAGCTATCACATCGAATAAGCCTCGCAAAAGCGGGGCTTTTTAATGCCCGCCACCTATCATCGCAAGTGATAATCATTATTATTAAATGGGTCCTCCTGGCGGGTTGGCCTGCCACGGGGCGGCGTGCTCGCGGAAAACGGCTAGTTTTTCAGATCTAAGGTCATCATCATCATTTGCGCAGGTTATTGATCTCATTGGAGGCGATTTCGTGCAGATGTCGAATCGTTTAAAAAGTGTTCACCATCATGGACCAGGAAATTGCCACTTTAAAACTGAATATCAACCAGTTGGCTGGGATCACTGGCGTACACCGTCAGACGGTCGCCGCCAGGCTGAAAAATATTGAACCGGCACCAGGTAGCAACAGCAAATTAAAGCTTTACCTGATCACCGACATTCTGACCGAACTGATGATCCCCACTGTGTCAGCCAATATCGATGACATGCTGCCATCGGACAGGCTTTCCCACTGGAAAGCGGAGAATGAGCGACTCAAGTTTGAGCAGGATACGGGGCAGCTCATTCCCGCTGATGAAGTGGCGCGCGAATTCTCATTGATGGCGAAGGCCGTCGTCATGGTACTTGAAACCCTCCCTGATGTACTTGAGCGTGACTGTGCATTAACGCCTGTTGCGGTTTCTCGCGTGCAGAGCGTTATTGATGACCTGCGCGATCAGATGGCGGAGAGGGTGCAGGACGCTGAAGCAGAGGAGGAAGAGCCAGAGGAGGACTGATGGCAAAGCGGGCATCCGCCAGAGGCATCCGCCGCGATGTTTCCGGTATCTTACGTGCCCCGCGTCGAATGCAGGTGGCCGATGCGGTCAGTACTTATATGCGCGTGCCGATGGGGGCAGGTAACTCCGTTCCATGGGATCCGGATCTGGCACCTTACGTGATTGAACCGATGAACTGCCTGGCATCGCGTGAATATGACGCGGTAGTGTTTGTTGGTCCGGCGCGAACGGGTAAAACCATTGGTCTGATTGATGGCTGGATTGTTTACAACGTTGTCTGTGATCCGGCTGATATGCTCCTGATTCAGATGACTGAGGAAAAGGCGCGCGAGCACTCCAAAAAGCGTCTTGATCGTACATTCCGTTGCAGCCCTGAAGTGAAATCCCGACTGAGCCCGCGGCGTAATGATAACAACGTATATGACCGCACGTTTCGCGCCGGGAACTACCTGAAAATCGGCTGGCCATCGGTCAATATCATGTCCTCATCGGACTATAAATGCGTGGCACTGACCGACTATGACCGTTTCCCGGAAGACATTGACGGGGAAGGTGACGCCTTTTCACTGGCATCAAAGCGAACAACAACGTTCATGTCGTCAGGTATGACACTGGTTGAGAGTTCGCCGGGCCGCGACATACGTGACACAAAATGGCGCCGTAGCTCACCGCATGAAGCACCTCCTTCAACGGGGATTCTGGCGCTGTACAACCGTGGTGATCGCCGTCGCCTTTACTGGCCGTGCCCACATTGCGGTGAATATTTCCAGCCTGAAATGGACAATATGACAGGTTACCGCGATATCGCGGACCCTGTTCAGGCCAGCGAGAAAGCCTGTCTTCAATGCCCTGCCTGTAAAGAGCGCATCACTGCGGATATGAAGCGTTCGCTCAATATGAAAGGGAAGTGGCTGCGGGATGGGCAAACCATCGACAACGATGGTGTTATCACTGGGGAAGGGCGACGCTCGCGCATTGCCTCCTTCTGGATGGAAGGCCCTGCCGCCGCGTACCAGACCTGGGCGCAGCTCATCTATAAATTTCTTACCGCTGAGCAGGACTATCAGGCCACTGGCAGCGAGGAAGCACTGAAGACGGTAATCAACACCGACTTTGGGCGTCCGTATCTTCCTCGCTCCAGCATGGAACAGCGCAAAAGTGAACTGCTTGAGCAGCGTGCGGAGGTTGTACCAAAGCGCTCTGTTCCGGACGGGGTTTGTTTCCTTATGGCGACCGTCGATGTTCAGGCGGGGCGCAACCGGCGTTTTGTTGTTCAGGTTACTGGCTACGGCAGCATGGGAGAGCGCTGGCTGGTGGACCGCTACAATATCAGGCAGTCGATGCGCTATGACGCCAATGGCGAGAGCCAACAGATTGACCCGGCAAGCTATCCGGAAGACTGGGATTTATTGCTGACCGATGTGTTTAACAAAGCTTGGCCAATGGCATCGGATCCGACTAGGTGTATGCGGCTGATGGCGATGGCCGTTGACTCCGGCGGTGAGGATGGTGTGACCGACAACGCTTATAAATTCTGGCGTAAGTGTCGTCGTGAAGGACTCGGAAAACAGATTTACCTGTTCAAAGGCGACAGTGTCCGCCGATCCAAACTTATCTCCCGAACCTTTCCTGATAATACCGGACGTTCAAGCCGACGGGCACAGGCTTCTGGTGATGTCCCGCTTTACTTGATCCAGACCGATGCTCTGAAAGACCGGGTGAACAACGCTTTGTGGCGTGATTCACCAGGCCCTGGCTATGTGCATTTCCCTGACTGGCTCGGCAGCTGGTTTTACGATGAACTGACCTATGAGGAGCGATCGACTGATGGCAAATGGAGTAAGCCGGGACGTGGTGCAAACGAAGCATTTGACCTGCTGGTCTACGCTGATGCGCTCGCCATCCTCCACGGCTACGAGAAAATCAAATGGCCCGCTGCTCCTGAGTGGGCGAGGCGGGAAACCTGGCTGGAGAACGCGCCGCCGGAAGCTGGCGAAGCGGCATCCCAGACACCAGAACCAGTACCCACCAAAAAACGGAAGCGGAAAAAGCCCGTAACCGATGATTCTAACCCCTGGAGTACATCAGGAGGATGGTTGTGAACCGTGTTGATATTGAAGCCATGATCCAGCGATATACCGAAGCCGAAATGGCGGTGCTGGATGGCAAAACTATCCGTTTCAATGGGCAGGAAATGACGATGGAGAACCTGTCTGAAATCCGAAAAGGGCGTCAGGAGTGGGAGCGTCGGCTCTCTTCTCTTATTTCTCATCGCCGCGGGCGACCCGGTTACCGACTGGCGAGGTTTGAATGAGCCTTTTAGATGATGCGATTGGGGTCTTTTCGCCAGGCTGGAAAGCAGCCCGTCTTCAGGCGCGCGCGAAAATCAGGGCATATGAAGCCGTTACCCCGACCAGAACGCACAAAGGGCGCCGTGAAAATCGTTCAGCTGATCAGCTCAGCAAAATGGGGGCGGTATCACTGCGGGAGCAGGCCCGGTGGCTCGATAACAATCACGATCTGGTGATTGGGGTGTTCGATAAGCTGGAAGAGCGGGTGGTGGGGAAAGCCGGAATTATTGTTGAACCCCATCCCAAACTGATGAACGGTAAAATCGCCAAAAAGCTGGCAGATCAGATCCGTAATAAATGGGCAGAATGGTCTGTCAGGCCTGATGTCACGAACCAGTTTACCCGCCCGATGCTTGAGCGCCTGATGTTGCGCACCTGGCTGCGGGATGGCGAAGTGTTTGCCCAGCTTGTCAGTGGAACCGGGAATGGTCTTACGCCAGCAGCCGGTATCCCTTTCTGGCTTGAAGCGCTTGAACCAGATTTTATTCCCATGAACAGCGATGCTGCCAGCCAGCTTAATCAGGGGGTATTCGTCGACAACTGGGGCAGACCAAGGAAATATCAGGTTTATAAAAGCCTGCCCGTTTCAGGCCGTCAGCTTGATACCAAAGAAGTGGATGCGGAAAACATGCTGCATCTTAAATTTGTCCGCCGTCTGCACCAGACCCGGGGCGTATCGATGCTATCCGGTGTACTGATGCGTCTGAGCGCACTTAAAGAGTATGAAGATGCTGAGCTCACCGCCGCACGTATTGCTGCTGCGCTGGGTATGTACATCAAAAAGGGAGACGGGCAAAGCTTCGAAGAGAGTAACAGTTCTTCCGATGATGATGATCGGGAAGTGATGATTCAACCAGGCATCATTTATGACGATCTGAAGCCTGGTGAAGATATCGGCATGGTGAAATCTGACCGGCCCAATCCTAACCTTGAAACCTTCCGAAATGGGCAACTTCGCGCTGTCGCAGCAGGCAGCCGACTCAGCTTTTCAAGCACAGCCAGAAACTACAACGGCACCTACAGCGCGCAGCGGCAGGAACTGGTGGAATCAACAGATGGCTATCTCATTTTACAGGACTGGTTTATTGGCGCGGTGACCCGGCCAATGTACCGCGCCTGGCTGAAAATGGCGGTGGCCGCCGGCGAGATTAAATTACCCCGCGGTCTGGATATGGAGTCGCTGTACTCGGCGGTGTATTCCGGCCCTGTTATGCCGTGGATCGATCCGGTTAAAGAGGCCAATGCCTGGAAGTTACAGATCCGGGGCGGAGCGGCAACGGAATCCGACTGGGTCCGCGCCAGCGGACGTAACCCGAACGATGTGAAGGCGCGCCGGAAGGCAGAGATCGACGAAAACAAAGAGATGGGGCTGGTGTTTGACACTGACCCTGCCAATGACAAAGGAGGCACAAGTGCCGAAGCCAAAGAACCGGGCGCACCACCGTCCGAAAGCCAGCGCAAAAAGTAATTCCTGGTTCCGTATGCAGGCCAGCGCCGACAACGAAGCGGATATTTATATCTACGACGAGATCGGCTACTGGGGGGTGACGGCGCGCCAGTTTGTGAATGACCTGAAGGCGCTGGGCGACATTACCCATATCAACCTTCATATCAATTCGCCCGGTGGCGATGTCTTTGATGGCATCGCCATTTTTAATGCCCTGAAGCATCACGGCGCGGCGATCACCGTTCACATTGATGGTCTGGCAGCTTCAATGGCTTCGGTGATTGCGATGGTTGGCAACCCGGTAATTATGCCGGAAAACACGATGATGATGATCCACAAACCATGGGGATTCGCAGGTGGCGATGCCAACGACATGCGGGATTATGCCGATCTGCTGGATAAGGTCGAGTCTGTCCTGATCCCGGCGTACGCGGAGAAAACAGGAAAAACGACCGATGAAATCGCCGCCATGCTGGACGATGAAACCTGGATGGATGGTAAAGAATGCTTAGCGCATGGCTTTGCCGATCAGGTCACTACATCTCTGCAGGCGATGGCCTGTATTCAATCAAAACGTATTGAGGACTTTGAAAAGATGCCAAACAGCATTCGTAACATGATCACCCCGCCGCGCAATACTACCCAGCGCGAACCGCAGCAACCGCAACCACAGGTGGCGGCAACGACGACCCCAGCGCCAGCGTCCACTTCTGATGAAGCCACTATCCGTGCACAGGTGCTTGCCGAGCAAAAGAACCGTGTTAACGCAATTAACGATCTCTTTGCGATGTTCGGTGGCAAGCATCATGAGTTGCAGAATAAATGCATCGCGGATCCGGAATGCACAGTGGCTCAGGCTAAAGATGAATTGCTGGCGGCGCTGGGCAAAAATGCCACACCGTCGAATAAAACCACGGATGCGCACATTTACGCCGGGAACGGTAACTTTGTTGGCGACGGAGTTCGCCAGGCACTGATGGCGCGCGCTGGCTTCGAGAGCCTGGAGCGGGACAACGTCTATAACGGCATGACGCTGCGCGAATATGCCCGTATGGCACTGACCGAACGCGGCATCGGCGTTTCCAGCTATAACCCGATGCAAATGGTCGGTATGGCACTGACGCACAGCACGTCTGACTTCGGTAATATCCTGCTCGACGTTGCTAATAAAGCGTTACTGCAGGGCTGGGAGGAAGCGGCAGAAACTTTTGAGCAGTGGACCAAGAAAGGCCAGTTGTCTGACTTTAAAACGGCGCATCGTGTCGGTCTGGGCGGCTTCTCATCCCTGCGTCAGGTACGCGAAGGTGCTGAATATAAGTATGTGACCACCAAAGATAAAGGTGAAAGCATCGCGCTGGCCACCTACGGTGAAATCTTCTCTATTACCCGTCAGGCGATCATCAACGACGATCTGAATCAGTTAACCGATGTACCTATGAAGATGGGCCGTGCAGCAAAAGGGACGATTGGCGACCTGGTGTATGCCGTTCTGACCGAAAACGCGAAATTGTCTGATGGTAAGCCGCTGTTCCATGCTGATCACGGTAATATTTCCGCAGGCGCGATTTCTGTAGCCAGCCTTGATGAAGCGCGCAAGATGATGCGTCTGCAGAAAGAGGGTGAGCGTCCCCTGAATATTCGCCCGGCATTCATGCTGGTGCCAGTCGCGCTCGAAACCCTGGCAAACCAGACGATCAAGTCTGCCAGTGTGAAAGGGGCGGATATCAACGCCGGTATCATGAACCCAATTCAGAACTTTGCTGAAGTTATCGCGGAGCCGCGTCTTGACGCCAAAGACACCAGCGCCTGGTATCTGGCCGCCGCTAAGGGCACGGACACCATCGAAGTGGCTTACCTGAACGGCGTTGATACTCCGTATATCGATCAACAGGAAGGCTTCACTACCGACGGTATTGCCACCAAAGTGCGCATCGATGCCGGTGTATCACCTCTGGATTATCGCGGCATGGCGAAATCAACCGGGAAATAATCCTTTCCACTCAAGCAGCACATCACAGCCCATCAGGGCTTTTTTTGTATCTGAATTCGGCCCCGTATGGGGCTGGATGGAGACTGAATTTATGGCGAAGAATTTTGTACAGCATGGCAAAACTATTGAGATTGCCAACACGGGCAGCGCTGCGATCCTGAGTGGTTCGCCGGTGATGGTGGGGAAAGTCGTGGCGATTGCCATTACTGATATTGCGGCAGGCCAGACAGGGGACGGTTTTTCCGAAGGTGTTTTCCTGCTGCCTAAGCTGACTACCGATGCGATCACCATCGGTGAGCAGGTTCATATCAAAGATGGAAAAGTGCAGAACGACGCGACAGGTGCCGATCTGGCCGGGGTTGCCTGGGAAGATGCTGCTGCCAGTTCCGCAATTGTAGCCGTGAAAATCAATGCCTAATCCCTTTGACAGACTTGTCAGTCGCATGGATGCGGTCACGGTGAACAAAATGGGCAAGCTAGCGACCATCAACGGGGAGCCCATGATTGTTATTCCGGCTGAGTTTCTGGAAGAAATGGGGCCTTTAAGCGGAACAGGGCGGTCGCTGGTGGTGTTTACCGCTGGCTACCAGCCACGCCGTAATGATGTGGTGATTTTTGAGGGGGAGGAATTCCATCTGACCCGTCACGAGCGCTTTAACGGTAAGCCGCGCATCTTTATCGAATAGGAGGGGGGGATGTCGGTTAAAGGCCTGGAAAGGGCTATTCAGAATCTTAACAGCCTCAGCCGGTTAATCGTTCCTGAGGCAACTGCGAAAGCACTTAACCGTGTGGCCAGCAGAACGATAAGTCAGGGCAGCAAAACTGTAGCGAAAGAGGCAAAGGTGGATGATAACCGGAAAACGGGGCTTCCGGTTCGTCTGGTCCGGCAGCGTTCCCGTTTACGCAAGGCCCGCCACGATCGTCCGGTCGCATCGATAAAAATCAACCGCGGTAATCTCCCCGCGATAAAGCTCGGCACGGCGCGCGTCCGGCTGTCGCGTAAAAAAGGGGCCAGAAACGGATCGGGCAGTGTCCTTAAAATCGGACCCTATACCTTTCGCAATGCGTTTATTCAACAACTGGCGAACGGGCGCTGGCAGGTCATGCGGCGCGTAGGTCAGGCCCGTTATCCGATTGATGTGGTCAAAGTTCCTCTTGAGACACCGCTCACCGTGGCATTCACCTCTATTTCCAAGCGCCTTATTGAAAGCGATATGCCCAAAGAACTTTCCGCAGCTCTGAAAAACCAACTGAGGATCCACCTGAAGCGATGAACAGACACAGCGCAATTCGTGCAGCCATTTTGGCAAAACTGAAAGCCGATATCACCGACACCGTCACCTGGTTTGACGGGCGCCCTGTTTTTCTGGAAGAGCAGGATCTCCCTGCATTGGCTGTTTACCTTTCTGACGCGGAGTACACCGGCGATTCGCTTGATGAAGATTCGTGGCAGGCGGTTGTTCACATCGAGGTATTTCTTAAAGCCTCTAGCCCCGACAGCGCGCTTGATTCCTGGATGGAAGAGAAAGTGTATCCGGCAATGGCCTTCATCCCGGGTCTGACCGAACTGGTCGAGACGTTCACCCCGCAGGGTTATGACTATCAGCGGGATGATGAAATGGCCACCTGGGGTTCAGTCGATTTCACGTACTTAATCACCTATTCAATTTAAGAGGTACTTATGCCTACACCCAATCCACTGGCACCCGTGAAAGGCGCCGGTACCACACTCTGGCTTTACACAGGAACGGGTAACGCTTTCGCTAACCCACTCTCGGATATCGACTGGAACCGTCTGGCGAAAATTAAAGAGCTGACGCCGGGCGAAATGACCGCCGAATCGTATGACGACACCTACCTTGATGATGAGGACGCCGACTGGAACGCGACCGCTCAGGGTGCAAAATCGGCAGGGGATACATCACTTACGCTTGCCTGGAAGCCGGGAGAACAGGGACAGAAAGAACTGGTCACCTGGTTTAACGATGGTTCTGTCCGGGTGTACAAGATTAAATATCCGAATGGTACCGTCGACGTTTTCCGCGGCTGGTGCAGCAGCCTGGGTAAAGCTATCCCGGCAAAAGAGGTCATTACCCGCACAGCGAAAATCACCAATACCGGCAAGCCCGAACTGGCTGAAGAAAGTGGTTCTGCGTCCATTGCTGTTACAGGCGTTACGCTGGATAAATCCACGGCAAGCGTCGCCGTTGCAGCGACCATCGCGCTCAATGTGACGGTTAATCCTGCCAGTGCATCGGATCCTTCTTTCCGCGTGGCAACCTCTGATGGGGCAAAAGCGACGGTATCTGTAAGCGGCAACACGATCACCGTAACGGGTGTAGCAGCCGGTAACGCTGACATTATTGTTATGACCAGCGACGGCAATTTCGTTGCAGTCAGCAAAGTCACTGTCACCGCTTCCTGAGGAGGGGGATATGTTCCTCAAAAAAGAACCATTTAACTACCTTGGCGAATCCACCACGCTGAATGAACTGTCAGCGCTTCAGCGTATTGAGTACCTTGAATTTCTGGCTGCGGAAGAAAAGACACTTGGTCATGAAAGCGACAGCATCAGCGATCAGGAAATGACTGCCCGTCTGGTGGGTTCAAACATCCGCTGCGGTGCGCGCGTGATCGCACTTTCTCTCTGGCATAATGACCCCGCAGGTCCCGACGAAGAAGCGCTTTACCAGCAGGTTCTCAAAGGCTGGCCGCCGGAAGCGATCGGCAAGGCTGAAATGCAGGTTAAGTTGCTCTCCGGCATGCTCGTTCCGGTTGATGATGACAACACTGACGATCCAGGTGCCCCATCAGAGGCCGAAGGCGCAGAAGCTGTTACGGCGGAAAAGCCCTTGCCAGCGAGCTGAAATTTGTCCTGAATCTGGCGCGCGAGTTCGGGCGACCCGACTGGCGCGCCATGCTGGCTGGAATGACTTCTGGTGAGCTGGGTGACTGGCACCATTTCTACCGGGAACATTATTTTCAGGACGCGCAGCTCGATGCGCATTTTTCCGGGCTGCTTTATTCCATCTCTTCTATTTTCTTCCGCGATCCGGAACTTACCCCCGCACATTTCAGCCTGCTTTCTCCTTCCGGCAGCATCATCAGTGATGATGAACCGGATGATGACACGCTGATGGCCGCAGCTGAGGGGATCACAGGAGGTATCCGATATGGCCCAGCAGATTAGCGATCTGGTCATCAACCTTGATGTCGACAGCGCCACGTTCAGCGAGCAGGTTGCCCGCATAAAGGGCCAACTCACAGGGATGGCTGATGATTCTGAAAAAGTCCAGACGCGAATGCAGCGCGCCTCAGAGCGACAGGTTGCAGCATTAAAAAGTGTGGGGGATGCAGGAGCTTCTGCAGCGGCGGAAATCAAATCACGCCAGGCAGACGCCACGGAAGGGTTGGCTCAAAACTGGCAAAAAGTATCTAAATCCGTTGATGAAACACACCGCCGGGTGACAGACCTCAGCCAGCGCATGCGTGAGAATGACGGCCAGGCGGCAGTGCTCGCAAGGCGGCAGGATGAACTTGCTGCATCTTTTTTTCGCCAGATAGACAGTGTTCGCCAGTTGAACGGAGAAACACAATCTCTCGCTAATGTGCAGGCACGCTTTCGTGCCGCAAGGGCTCAGGGAAATATTACACAGCAGGATTACCTTGCGTTGATATCTCATACGACAGCCCGACAGAAAGAGCTTCAGATTGTCGAAGAGAAAGCAGGGATTGCACGGGCACGTTTTCTCCGTCAACTGAAGTCTCAGGTTGTGGAGCAAAAGCTCTCCGGTACCGAACTGCTGCGAATGAAGGCTGCACAGGTTGGAGCCAGTGATGCCGCAGAAGTTTATATCCGTAAGCTTGAAGCGGCTAAAGTCGCCACGCACGGGCTGGGTCTGCAAAGTGCTGCGGCGCGTCGGGAACTTGGCGTTCTGATGGGCGAAGTCATGCGCGGTAACTTTGGTGCCCTTCGTGGTTCCGGTATTACGCTGGCCAACCGCGCCGGATGGATAGATCAGCTGATGACTTTACGCGGGCTGGGCATGGCCGGCATGGTCGGGGGGATTGCTGCGGCGGTTGTTGGGTTGGGTAAAGCCTGGTATGACGGCAGCAAAGAGTCTGAGGAATTTAATAAACAGCTAATCCTGACCGGGAACTACGCGGGTAAAACATCCGGTCAGCTTCAGGCGCTGGCGCGCTCGCTGGCCGGTAATGGTATCACGCAGCATGCCGCTGCAGGCGTGCTGGCGCAGGTCGTTGGAAGCGGCGCGTTCAGCGGTAATGACGTCAGCATGGTCAGCAATGTCGCCGCCAGGCTGCAGCAGGCTACCGGGCAGGCCGTCGACGAAACCATAAATCAGTTTAAACGCCTGAAGGATGATCCGGTTAACGCGGTCGCGACGCTCAATGATTCCCTTCATTTTCTGACGGCTACCCAGTATGAACAGATTGCCTCTGCTCAGGCGCTGGGGGATTCGCAGAAAGCAGCCGAGCTGGCAATGCGGGCATATTCTGACGCCGTTATACAACGAGCGGGGGCTGTAGAGGACAATCTTGGCTCTCTCGAAAAAGCGTGGAACTGGGTGAAGAATGCTGCTTCCGGGGCGTGGGATGCGATGCTGGGCGTAGGGCGTAATCCTGACACCGCGATGAAGCGCCAGGACTCTTTCGCTGAATGGCAGGCAGCAGAGAAAGAGTACCGCGCGCTGTCCAGCAATCTTAAAGTCGACCCAGATTATGCCGGTAACAACGTTCTGCAGAAAGCTGATGCGGAAAGGCTGAGAAACGCGCGCCAGCAGGTGGAACTTAAAAAGCAGGCTTATGATCTGGCTGATCAGCAATATGCCCAGGAAGGACTGACAGCCGCGCGGGAAAAAATGCGGACGGACCAGCAGACTCAGGCAATCCGCAGCCAGCAGCAGTTTAACCAGTTGGTGGAATCCGGCGCGACTGCGGCAGAAAAGCGGGCTTCAGCAGAGAAAAAGCTCAGTCAGCTTATTGAGAAAAACCGCCAGGATGCGAAAGACGGTATCGCCACGCTGTGGACTGACAAGGACATTGCTGCAGCGCGGGCAGGGATCGAAAAGCAGTTTAAGGACGTCAAAACCCCAAAAGGCAAAAGCTATTCAACGCCTGCCGGGGACAAAGCCGAGGAAAAGGCGCAGGCCGAACTTCTCACCCTTCAGGCCCAGCTTAAAACGCTTGAGCAACATACCAGCGTAAACGACGTCATAAGCAAACAGCGTCAGGACCTCTGGCAGACTGAAAATCAGTTCACCGTTCTGCAGGAGGCTGCTGGTCGTCGTCAGCTTACGGCGCAGGAAAAATCCCTGCTGGCGCACAAGGAAGAAACGCTTGAGTACAAGCGGCAGTTGGCCGACCTGGGCGATAAGGTTGCTCAACAGCAAAAACTCAATCAGCTTGCCGACCAGGCGGCTAAATTCCATCAGCAGCAGAGTGCGGCGAGGGCCGGTCTTCAGGCACAGTCAGAGGGGGTATCCAGCCGGCAGGCTGGGAGAGAATCAACCCTGAAGCGTCTCAGCGAAAGCTATGCCTACAATCCGGCAGAGCAGCGAAAGGTTCTTGAAGATCAAAGGGCGACATTCGAGGCTGAAGATGCCCTGCGCGCAAACTGGCTGGCCGGTGCCAAACAGGGCTGGGCTGAATATCAGGATTCAGCGACAAACGTCTTCAGCTCGGTTCAGCAGATTTCACAGGCAACGTTCAGCGGACTGGCGGGCCAGCTTACCAGCCTGGTGACAACCGGCAAAGCCAGCTTTAAGGACTTTACCAGTTCGATCCTCAAAATGATTGTGTCCGTGATTAATCAGTTGCTGGTGGCTTACGCCATCCAGAGCGCGATGGGCTGGGTGAGTGGCGGTGCTAAAGCGCCAGCGTCAGGCCAGTCTTTTGCGGTACCGTCTTTCCGCCCCTCGGGCTATGACGTAGGTGGTTATACCGGGCACGGTGGCAAATATGAGCCTGCCGGTATTGTTCACCGCGGCGAGTTTGTTTTCACCAAAGAATCTACCAGCCGTATCGGCGTGTCCAACCTGTACCGACTTATGCGTGGGTATGCCTCTGGCGGTCTTGTCGGTGGTGGTAAGGTCCCCGCGGCTGGCATCGGTGGGGTTAGCGTTTACGCACCTGTTTCAGTCGCTACTGCTCAGCCCGGCGATCAGAAACAACAGCAGGGCAGTGGTGATGCGCTGACTAAGGCATATCAGAAAGTGATCGACCGCTCCATTCGTGATGGTATCGCCAGGGAGATTCGTCCCGGGGGAATCATCTGGAGCGCCAACAAACAGAGGTAAGTGATGGCTGTAGAACACTTTACCTGGCGTATTCAGGCTGCGAGCCAACCCACTCTCAGCAGCAAGGATACTGTCAGAACAGCTCAGTTCGGTGATGGATACAAGCAGATTAGTGGTTCTGGCCTGAACGATGAGGTTCTAAATTATGCCTTTTCTTTTACTGGTGATCCGGTAATAGCCAGAGAGATTTATTCATTTTTACGAAGGCATAAAACCAAGTCTTTCACATTCACTCCACCTGGTGGTGATTTAGCCCTCTGGCGTGTTGAGGCAGACAGTCTGCAGCGAGTCACCCTGAATAAAAAAGTGGAAACCGTAACTGCAACGTTTGAACAGGCATTTGCACCATGAGCTTAAACAGTGATTATCAGAAACTTGAGCCGGGCAATGCTGTCCGGCTTTTTGATGTCGATGGCACCGCATTTGGTGTTTCCGACGTTCTCCGCTTCCACGCCCATAATATTGCCCACACTGCTGATGAGATCGCCACTGCTGGTGGAGATGAAAATAAGCTACAGGCGAAATCGATCTGGTGGCAGGGACAGGAATATAAAGCCTGGCCTTGTCAGATTGAAGGTATCGAGGCTTCAACTGATGGTAGTTCGGCCCAGCCGAAACTGTCAGTTGCTAATCTCGACAGCTCAATTACTGCTTTGTGTCTTGCTTATGACGATCTGCTGCAGGCGAAGGTCACTATCCATGACACGCTGGCCAAATACCTTGATGCGCGGAATTTTACGGACGGGAACGCCACGGCAGACCCTACGCAGGAAAAAGTGAAGGTATTTTACATCGATGCCAAAAGCGGTGAGACAAACGAGTCCGTTGAATTCTCGCTTTCAAGCCCGATGGACCTGCAGGGGCTGATGATCCCGACGCGCCAGCTACATTCGCTTTGTACCTGGTGTATCCGTAACAAATACCGCTCCGGTGATGGATGCGACTATGCCGGAACGCGCTATTTCGACAAGCACAACAACCCGGTGAGCGATCCGTCGCTGGATGAATGCAACGGAACGCTGACGGCCTGCAAACTTAGGTTCGGAGAAGATAACGAGCTATCTCATGGGGGCTTCGTGGGTACATCGTTGATCAGGAGCTGATATGCGTCAGAAAATTATCGATGCCATTATGGCGCATGCTGCTGCTGAATATCCGCGCGAATGCTGCGGCGTAGTGGTGCAAAAAAGCAGGGTGCAGCGGTACATTCCCTGCCGTAATCTGGCAACCGATCCGACAGAGCATTTCCACCTGTCGCCGGAAGATTACACCGCTGCTGAAGACTGGGGAACAGTGATTGCCATTGTCCACAGCCACCCGGATGCCACGACGCAGGCGAGCGAACTGGATAAAGCACAGTGTGACGCTACGTTACTTCCCTGGCATATCGTCAACTGGCCGGAAGGGGATTTACGCACCATTCAGCCGCGCGGCGAGTTACCACTGCTGGAACGTCCGTTCGTGCTCGGCCATTTCGATTGCTGGGGGCTGGTGATGAGCTATTTCCGGCAAACGCATGGTATCGAACTCCACGATTACCGTGTTGATTATCCATGGTGGGAAAACGACTATCCGGACAACTTCTATCAGGATTGCTGGTATGAATGCGGTTTCCGTGAATTCGAGGGGCCACCGAAACCCGGCGATATGGTGATCATGCAGGTCCAGGCCAACAAGTGGAACCATGCAGGGATACTGCTGGAGGGTAACATGCTGCTCCACCATCTGTATGGGCATCTGAGCCAGCGAGTGCCGTATGGGGGATACTGGCAAGAACGGACAATGAAGGTACTACGCTATAAATCTCTGTGCTAACCTTTTGCAAAACCAAAGGGGATAGGGATATGAAAAAGTTATCGTTAGCGCTGGTTATTTTAGGCTTAATTGGGTGCGCAAGTATGGAAGATTTGCGAGCGACTAAACCAATCATCGCCGCTTCAAGTGATAAGGCGTCTTCTGTATTAGCGCAGTGCATTTTACAAAAATGGCAGCAACAAACTGTCTTTAATGTTTATATGCAACCGCGAGGTACTGGCTTTACTGTTTATCTTGATGGTCAATGGGAGATTGCTGATATCGATGCTGTTGGTAGTGGGTCAAAAGTTTTATTGTATAAAAAAAGCTCAATGTTTGATGCTCCATACAAAAAGTATGCAGATTGGGTAAATGATTGCCTTTAAAGAATTGAATATGACCAAGCCGCTTCTTAGCGGCTTTTTTTATAGTAGGAGATAAAATGGCTGAGGTAATGACGCAAATTGAATTGGGTGGTGTATTAGGTAAGGTATTTGGGAAAACACATCAGCGTATAATTTCAACCCCTCAAGAAGCAGGTAAAGCTTTAGCTGCAACTATTCAAGGCTTTGAGCAATACATGATAAGCAGCAAAAGTCGCGGGTTAACGTATGCGATATTTAAAGGGAAAAAAAATTTAGGGGTGGATGACTTGGGTTATCCAGTCTCGGGGGAAATAATTAGAATTGTCCCCGTTATTATTGGCAGCAAAAAGGCTGGATTATTGCAAACCATTCTTGGTGTTGTGATTGTGACGGCTGCTGTTATTGCTGGGCCAGCAGGTATGGCTGCTTTATCAGGAGCTCAAGCATTTAGCGTGGGAGCTATTGGTGCTTCAATGGCCTTAGGTGGTGTTATACAGATGCTTTCGCCACAGCCAGCAGGACTTTCTAGCAAACAAAGCGCAGACAACCGGGCTTCGTATGCATTCGGTGGAGTAACTAACACTACTGCTCAGGGTAATCCAGTTCCGCTTCTATACGGACGCAGGCGTATTGGCGGTGCGATCATCTCTGCTGGTATATACGTCGAAGACCAGCAATAACCAAAGTAATCTTCCTTTCAGGCTACCATATGGTGGCTTTTTTTATGGGCGCAATATGGCTACAGCAACCCCGATTAAAGGCCGCAAGGGCGGCAGTTCCAGTTCAAGAACCCCTACCGAACAGCCTGATGATCTGCAATCTGTAGCGAAGGCAAAAATCCTCGTTGCGCTGGGAGAGGGCGAATTTGCAGGGCAGCTGACGGCGAAAGATATCTATCTGGACGGAACGGCTCTGGAAAATGCCGACGGCTCCCAAAATTTCAGCGGAGTGACGTGGGAGTTTCGCGCAGGAACGCAGGCGCAAAAATATATTCAGGGTATTCCCGGTACCGAAAACGAAATCAACGTTGGAACTGAGGTATCAAGCGCAACAGCCTGGACGCGTACCTTCACCAACACCCAACTATCAGCCGTTCGCCTGCGACTGAAATGGCCTTCACTGTTTAAGCAGGAGGACAACGGCGATCTGGTAGGGTATTCCATCAATTATGCAATAGACCTGCAAACTGATGGTGGGACTTGGCAAACCGTTCTTAATACCAGCGTAACCGGCAAAACGACGTCTGGTTATGAGCGCAGCCACCGTATTGATTTACCGCAGGCTGGCAGCACCTGGACAATCCGACTGTGTAAGATTACCGCTGACGCAAACAGCGCCAAGATCGGCGACACGATGACGCTGCAAAGCTTCACGGAGGTGATTGATGCCAAGCTGCGCTATCCGAACACCGCGCTGCTGTACATCGAATTCGACTCAAGTCAGTTCAATGGTTCGATTCCACAGATATCCTGTGAACCACGTGGCCGGGTGATCCGAGTGCCTGATAACTATGACCCCGATACGCGGACTTATAGTGGTACATGGCAGGGCGCGTTTAAGTGGGCCTGGACCGATAACCCGGCGTGGATATTTTACGATCTGGTTATTACCGATCGCTTTGGTCTGGGTAATCGCCTGAGTGCAGCCAACATCGATAAATGGACGTTGTACCAGGTATCGCAATATTGCGATCAGCCGGTACCGGATGGAAAGGGTGGAAGCGGGACAGAGCCACGCTATACCTGTAACGTCTATGTTCAGGACAGGAATGACGCTTACACTGTGCTGCGTGACTTTGCGGCTATATTCCGGGGTATGACGTACTGGGGCGGCGATCAGATTGTTGCGCTTGCCGATATGCCGAGAGATGTGGATTACGCTTACACCCGCGCTAACGTTATCGACGGACGCTTTACCTATTCCAGCAGCACGACAAAAACGCGGTATACCACAGCGCTGGTTTCCTGGTCTGATCCGGGGAACGCCTATGCGGATGCGATGGAGCCGGTGTTTGAGCAGCCTCTGGTGGCCCGGTACGGATTTAATCAGCTGGAAATGACAGCCATCGGCTGCACCCGGCAATCAGAAGCGAACCGAAAGGGGCGCTGGGGTATTCTCACCAACAATAAGGATCGCGTTGTTTCGTTTAATGTTGGCCTGGACGGAAACATTCCGCAGCCGGGATACATCATCGCTGTATCAGACGAGCTTCTGTCCGGCAAAGTTATGGGGGGGCGCATCAGCGCCGTTAATGGTCGCGTTATCAAACTTGACCGCGTTGCTGATGCAGCTGCAGGCGATCGACTGATTCTCAACCTTCCTTCAGGAGCGTCACAGAGCAGGACCATTCAGGCAGTTAACGGGGAATTTGTCACAGTCACCACGGCATACAGTGAGACACCACAGGCCAAAGCTGTATGGGTGGTTGAGTCAGACGAGCTCTACGCCCAGCAGTATCGTGTTGTCAGTGTCTCCGATAACAATGATGGTACCTTCTCGATTACTGGCGCATGGCACGACCCGGATAAATATGCCCGTATCGATACCGGAGCCATCATTGACCAGCGGCCGGTGAGTGTGATCCCGCCGGGTAACCAGTCGCCGCCGGCTAACATTGTGATCAGCTCGTTTTCAGTGGTGCAGCAGAATATCAGCGTCGAAACCATGCGTGTGAGCTGGGACCAGGCGCAGAATGCTATCGCCTACGAGGCACAGTGGCGCCGCAATGATGGTAACTGGGTAAACGTGCCGCGCAGCTCCACCACCTCATTTGATGTATCGGGTATTTATGCAGGGCGCTACCTCGTGCGTGTGCGTGCCATTAATGCCGCTGAAATTTCCTCTGGCTGGGGCTACTCCGAAGAGAAAACGCTGACGGGCAAGGTGGGAAATCCACCGAAACCTGTCGGCTTTGCGACAACGCCGATCAACTGGGGGATTCGCCTGAACTGGGGATTCCCGGCTAACACCGGGGATACACTGAAAACGGAAATTCAGTACACCGCGAACAGTGATTTCTCTAATCCTCTTTTGCTGTCGGATGTGCCTTATCCGTCAGCCGAATACACCCAACTGGGACTGAAGGCGGGACAGGAGTTCTGGTACCGCGCGCAGCTGGTTGACAGAACGGGTAATGAATCAGGCTGGACCGACTGGGTTCGTGGTGTATCCAACGCGAATGCTGACGACTACCTGGGCGATATTGCCGATGATTTTCTGACTTCTGCAGACGGTGACCGCCTAACAGGCGACATTGATACCAACCTGGAAGCCGCGTTGCAGAATGCGCTGGCCAACCATGGAACGGTGGAACACCAGTGGGCGCAGTACGGCGAAGTGCGCGCGGATATTCTGGTGGTTAAAACGACCATTGCAGATGTTGATAAAGCGATGGCTGAAATGTCCACTCAGGTCCAGGCGCAGATTAAAGATGTAACCGCCTCGCTTGAGGATAAGCTCACAGCCACCGTTGACGCTACAAGTGCTACGGCCATTCATACCCTGAAAGCCGGCGTGCGCATCAACGGTATTTTTTACAGTGCCGGTATATCAATTGCGGTGCTGGCGGAGGCGGGCAAGCCAGTAGTCACTCGTGTCGGATTTAACGCCAATCAGTTCGTCCTGATGAGTGGCAGCGGTGATACGCAATATTCACCTTTTGCTGTTGTTAATGGTCAGGTGTTTATCAGCGATGCGTTTATTCAGGATGGCAGCATTACCAATGCCAAAATTGGTAATTTTATCCAGTCGAATAACTTCGTTGCAGGCTCAACTGGCTGGCGTATTGATAAAAATGGAAACGCTGAATTGCATGGGAAACTCTATGCCGACAGCGGGAACTTCTCTTTTAACGGGATAAATAACAAAGTCGTAATCGATGGTTATGGACTTCTCGTTAATCTGACAAATGGTGGGAGTGTTCAGATTGGAACATGGAGGGGGTAATAATGCCGGAAGGGATATTTATTAATTACAACGATGGACGTCCGGTAATGGCAATTACTGCGGGGCTGCGAGCCCCCAGTTTTTGTACATCATTCTCGGGCTGGTCATCTCAGTCAATGCAGTACCCGGTCAATACGCCACTTGTTCCCGGCTCACTGGCTATCGTGGTGCCCACCAATCCCATTTACATCTATTCCTTCGCTGAATTTGATGTGGCCATTATGACTGGGGTCACCCGAAACGGGGACGCCGGGGTCATCATTGGTGCTGAGACAATCGGTGGTAAAGCCCTTACTCCGGATTGGTCGGGCTACGTCATGGAGCTGCTGCCCGCGGCGACTTATAACGAAGGGCTGTTTATTTCAAACTCGACAGACTTTACCGCCATCTCCAATCAGGCCGCGCTGATGACCTGCGCTTATTCCGGGCGCATTACGGTTAACGGCAGCGCGCCGCTTCCGGTGAGCGGTATTCCTTTCGGCAAATGGGATAACCCGAATGTGTCTGTGGGGTTTGATGGCAGCAACATCATCGTTCGCGATATTTCCTACTCCGGGCGGGACGACGTGGCCGGAACGGCGACGATTGACCTGGTGATATTCAATCAGACAGCACCTGTCGGCGGCGACGGTATCACGATGACCAACGCTGCAGGCCAGGTCACGTTCTCCACGCTGAAACGCCCCTTTGTGTATGACCGACAAATCCAGATCACCGATGCCTTTCAGGATATAGGCGGCGGGTTATGCCAGATAGTCTATACCGGCGTTCAGGTACGAATGATTGGTGGATGGGGAAATATCAGAACCAAAGGCGTGGTCATGTCAGGTGATAGTGTCAGGTCAGCCTACAACAAAGTGTTTGCGGACCGCTATTCCGGTTCATGGGATATGACCCGAAACAGAAATATCGCCATGCCCATTCTTATTCTTCCGAACATGTACTGAGGAAAAACTATGTCAGCAGGAACTTTAACCCTGACGAATAACTCTGCTGCTATCACTGGCAGCGGGACTGCGTTTACTACCGAGGTGGCAGCCGGTGACTTTATTGTCGTTGCGGTCGGCGGTATTCCTTACACCCTCCCGGTTAAAATAGTCAACAGCAATACATCACTGACACTGGTGAGTAATTTCACCGGACCAACGCAGTCAGGCGCGGCATGGTCAGCCGTTCCGCGTGTAGCCCTTAATATGGTTACCGCCGCGCTGGTGGCTCAGAGCGCTGAAGCCCTGCGTGGACTGAATTACGATAAACAGAACTGGCAAATGATATTCAGTAGTAGTGGGGATGTGACAGTAAAACTTCCCGATGGCAGTTCTTTTACCGGGCCTGCTTGGGGAGGTATTACCACGAC
Organism: Citrobacter sp. W9; assembly: GCF_026719375.1. Lineage (NCBI taxonomy): Bacteria > Pseudomonadati > Pseudomonadota > Gammaproteobacteria > Enterobacterales > Enterobacteriaceae > Citrobacter > Citrobacter sp. W9. The sequence goes on from NZ_JAPPTE010000016.1 coordinate 96,487, forward strand.
ACTGAGTAATATTTCTCAGGCTCTGCAAGGGAAAGCCGGGAGCGGAGAAAACTCCGATATAACCAGCATAACGGGACTAACCACGCCGCTTAGCCTGAAGCAGGGGGGCAGTGGCTCAAATAATGCTGCCGGTGCTCGAGTAAATATACAGGCAGCGAGTATCTGGAACTCTTTTTCGTCCAATATTCTTGAGAAGAATATCAGTGGGGCACAGTATGCCCCTCGTTGTGGTTATTGGCAGGCTGCTGCTAATACCTGGACGCCTGCTCCGTATGGGGGGCTGTTAAGCTTAAATAACTCAGGTAACGAGTTAAATGATTTCGCTCTCGGACAGGTAAATCGCTGGGTATTTATCGCAGATACCAATGAGATTTATCTGCGAACGACATCCAGTACTGAAAATGGAATAGTAGATAGTCCCTGGATTAAACAGTGGGGACGGGCAAACACAACAATTGATGCAAACGGGGCTCTGAAACCGGCATCACCGATAGTTAAAATATTTGGCAACGGGTCTGCAGAACTGAATGATGAATCGGAAGGCGTTACTGTAAAACGCGAGTCAACCGGGGTGTACCTGATCTCTGGTGTTGTTGGGCTTAACGCCGATCCGCTTTGGGGCGGGATTGATGGTGGTGTAGTGATACCGACAGATATCAATAACCAGCCGCTGGTCTGGGCTGATTTTAGTGTGAAACCTGACGGTGCTATCCTGCTGAAAACGTATCACCGCACCCACCCCGGCGCGCCGGAATTCGCGCGAAACCTGATTGGCATTAAGAATAATGACGGTTCATTTACTGAAACAGTGAAGGATGGTGAGCCCGTCGATATTCCTGCAGGTCGGTGGGTTGATGTGCGCGTTCAGATGCCGGAGGACAGTCTCTGGAATCAGAAGCAACTGGAAATAAGGAAGTCCATGGAAAAAGCTGAGCAGGAGCACCAGCAAAAGCAGCAGGATATACAGTCGTAAAAGTTACAGCTGCCGCAACCTTGCCGTATGCAAGAGCATGATTGCGGCCGACTGGCGAACGTTCGATAGTGCGAGTATTGAATGATTGCCAATCGCAGTGGAGTTTTTCTGTTGATTAACGAACAAACCAAACACCGTGTTTAGATACTGCAGGAATATCTAATCCTTGGTTGGCTTTGTCGCCGGGAAGAGACCTCGTATTACACCAAGGAATGCTGCAAAAACGTTTAGCGTAACTGCGGAAGTTATAGCTATAAGTACATTGTCTGAAAATATTTCCACTTGAAATCGGAATTTTAATGCAGCATAAATTGCCAGAAGCCAGCACCATCCATATAAGGTCTTTCTGACAACTTTATATGCTTTGTCTCCAAATTTCTCGCGCAGTGCACGATCTGCAATGCGGTCCTCCACTTCCTGAAGGACTAACGCCGGATGCTTTTCGGGAGAGGCTTGTTCATCAGTGACAGATGTTGAATCCGGGATCGCGTCAGCCGATCCCGGGAGGCTAATATCTTCGAGTGAAGAACGCTGCGCCATTAAATAAACTACTCAATACACTCTTTGAGAAGGTTATTGCCAATAACTGAACTATAACCTTCTGTTCTTGACCAAGCCGTACCTGGTTGATGAGTCAGGTAAGATAATTGAGTTCCACGAAGTGGACCATAAACACTAACAATCTTATCAATCAATTGACGAGTTTTGGTGTCTTGCCTTGGTACGTTTGGTGTAGCAATCATGACGCCTTGCGGAGTGTGCATTAGATTACTTATCAGACTATTGATTTGCGAAGAACCATAGCTTTTAACCTCATGGTACAGGGATGGTATTACCGGACCATACTGCCATTTGGAGAAAAAATCGTCTATCAAAGGTTCGTCGTAAATCTTCAGGTGCCATGACTGAGCATAAAACATCAATTTTTGAAGTTTCATAGGCGTCAGATCGGATAATTCATTGGCTAACGCTTTTTCAATGAAGGCATTAGCCACAGCTAATGTTGGATACGCCATAACATGCCCCCTTTGGTTGGTAGTTTTTCAGATGCTGCAACAAGTTTACCGTATAGGTAACCTTTAGTACATATTAATGAGTTTATACACATCAGTCACTTGTAATCAGATGGCATTTTTTACTAAAGATTAGTTTCTGATAGTAGATTATAAAAAATTAGACACATTTTAATGATAAAAGTTCCATGTAGTTGTGTTTTTCATTTTGCAACACTAAATGTAGTTGTTCACAGGTGTTTTGGGCTGCGGTTTATGGTTAGTTTTCAACCAGCCACATATCAGCCTCTTCAAACATTTCCTGAACAGTACGGCTTATCTGTTCCTTTTCATGCTTGCTGGCGTCAGTCTTAATTTCAGGCAGGGACATCATCGGCTTAACCCGAACATCAGCATCAGGGAAAATCCGGTGAACCCTCTTACTCAATTCGCCCAGAATGATATCTTTTGCACCGGGCAGACCATCAAAATTCCTTTTGTCATAAACGAGTTCCACGAACATTGCTCATTGCTCCTTTACTGGGTAGATATACAGTATTTATACTGTGTTTTTATCCAGTATTCAAGAGAGGGCGTAAACATGGGATTCCCTTCACCTGCGGCTGATTATGTTGAAAAAAGGATTTCCCTCGATCAGCAGCTAATCAGCCAGCCAGCAGCGACTTATTTCATGCGGGCATCGCGTTCACATTTCAGGGAAGGAATACTCCAGGGGGCGTTGCTTGTTGTGGATGCGTCACTTACTGCCTGCGATGGTTCACTGCTGATATGCGGAATCGACGGGGAATTCAGGATCAAGCGATACCGAACTCACCCTCAGCCTCACCTGATAAATCTAGAGAACGGGAGAAGGGAAGCGATGCCAGTAGATGATGACGCTTACAGTTCTGCACCTGCTATATTCGGGGTGATCACGTACATCATTAATGATGCCAGGAATGGAGAGTTCGACGATTGCCCAGTTATGTAAGGAAAAAAAGCCCGTTTATACGGGCTTTCGCTTAGTCATTTTTTCTGGACTTTTGCAATTGTTCAAGCCTTACATGAAGTGATTTAGGGAATAGCTCTGTGTAAACTTGCCACAGTACATTCAGTGATCTGTGGCCAGTAACTTGGGCCACTTCCTCTATACTGAATCCAGCTTCAAAAAGTCTGCTGGCGCCTTCCCTTCTAAGGTCATGATATCTTAGATCCTCAATTCCAAGAGCACTTCTTACCCTTTGGAATCCTGCCGTTACGGAACTGCTTATATAAGGGAATATTAGCTCTGACTTACGCGGCTGGCGCTGGACAATATCCCAGGCTTCTCCGAGTAAAGCGACATTCATGTGGTTCCCTTCTTTTTTACGTGGATCCTTCCTGTCTCTCACCAGCACTGATTTTTGTTTTTCATCGATATCATCCCATCGCAGACGGCAAACTTCGCCAATGCGCATGCACGATAAAACAGAAAACATCAGAATATCGACGAATGGGATTTTTGATCCCCGCCTTTGAGAACGTTGTTTCAGGCCTTCGATCAGCATGTTTAGTTCTTCAGATGCTGGTCGACGACTGCGTCGATTTGATTTTCCAATTAACCCCAATTTGAGGAGGTGAGGGCGCGCCTCTTTTGCCGGATTGCTAGTATAGTTAATGCCATACACTGGCTTTGCACAATCAAGCACGCTCCCAAGATAGCTGACGTCATGGCTTACGGTCGCTGGCCCGGCTCCTGCATTATTTCGCAATCGACAGTGCTCTATTACGTCATTTGCGGTTAATGACAGCAGGGGGATAGCTGCAATGTCGCAGTCAACGAGCATATTAAGAACATAGCTTTTTGTTCGCCCTGCTTTGCCACCAGCGTTTGGATCATTGATGTATTTTTGCAACAAATCACGGACTGTTATTCCGGTTGCATCATCAGATGATGGGAGACCATAAAGATCCAGTTCCATAACCCTCTGGGATCCCCATGTTTTAGCATGCGCCTGTTTTGGGAAGGTTTTACTTTCTCTGAATGTGATAACGCCTTTTTCCTTAATAAGCACGGTACAGCGGTAGCGTGGAGTGCCATCAGATTTTAGTCGTTTCTCTATGTTATAGTATGCCATTACTCTGTCTCGTCATTTCAGGTTCCCATACGTATGGGGGCCTGAGTGGGAACCTGATAAGAGAAAAATATACTTAAATGTCAAAAAATGCACGGTAATCTTAAAATGATAAAAACCAGCCAAACCAGCGCAATGCCTGAAAATACTGACAATCACTGGAATGGTCGGTTTAGTGTTGCTCCTATGCTCGACTGGACGGACAGACATTGCCGCTACTTTTTGCGCTTACTGTCCCGCCAGACGCTGCTGTATACGGAGATGGTGACTACCGGCGCGATCATTCATGGTAAAGGCGATTATCTGGCGTATAGCGAAGAAGAACATCCGGTCGCGTTGCAACTGGGCGGGAGCGATCCGGCTGCGCTGGCGCAGTGTGCGAAGCTCGCTGAACAGCGGGGCTATGACGAAATTAACCTCAACGTGGGTTGTCCTTCCGACCGCGTACAGAATGGCATGTTTGGCGCCTGTCTGATGGGGAATGCGCAACTGGTCGCCGATTGCGTCAAGGCGATGCGCGATGTGGTGTCGATTCCGGTGACGGTGAAGACCCGAATCGGCATTGATGATCAAGATAGCTACGAATTCCTGTGCGATTTCATCAACACGGTATCTGGCAACGGCGAATGCGAGATGTTCATCATTCACGCCCGCAAGGCCTGGCTGTCCGGGTTAAGCCCGAAGGAAAACCGCGAGATCCCACCGCTGGATTATGACCGTGTTTATCAGTTAAAGCGTGATTTCCCGCATCTGACGATGTCGATCAACGGCGGTATTAAATCGCTGGAAGAAGCGAAAAAGCATCTGCAACATATGGATGGCGTGATGGTGGGGCGTGAAGCCTATCAAAATCCCGGAATTCTGGCGTCGGTCGACCGCGAAATTTTTGCTGCCGCTACTCATGATGCCGATCCGGTCGCCGTGGTGCGTGCCATGTACCCATATATTGAGCGTGAACTGAGTCAGGGCACTTATCTGGGGCATGTGACGCGCCATATGCTGGGACTGTTTCAGGGAATCCCCGGCGCACGTCAGTGGCGTCGTTACCTGAGTGAGAACGCGCATAAAGCCGGAGCCGATATTAACGTCCTGGAACATGCTTTGAAGCTGGTGGCTGATAAGCGTTAGTTTCTCACTAAAAGTTAGTTAATTTCACCACACCCTGTGCGTTGTCACAGGGTGTTTTGTTTTATAAATCAGTAGATTAACTTTGGCATGTTTCTTGTAAAGGAATGGAGAGTATTTTATTTCGGGAGAGAGTCATGCTGGAACTACTTTTTGTGATTGGATTTTTTATCATGCTGATGGTCACCGGCGTCTCGTTGCTGGGGGTGCTGGCCGCGCTGGTGGTAGCCACCGTCGTCATGTTTTTGGGCGGGCTATTTGCCTTGATGATTAAACTGTTGCCCTGGCTGTTACTGGCCGTTGCCGTGGTGTGGGTGATCAAGGCGATAAAAGCGCCAAAAGTCCCACAGTATCAGCGCAATAACCGCCGATTTTACTAAGGTATTGAGTGGTCCGTCACAACCTGAAACATTGCCTTTAGAACCAAATAGGAATTGATTATCAAATCTGTCACTATTGCCTGGTTAACGAATTCATCGAGCTGTACCCTACATACAGCCGAACTAAAAAAAAGAAAGGGCTTCCTGCGGGAAGCCCTAATTCTTTACGGGATCAGCAGACTCGATCCCTGCGTGGCGCGACTTTCCAGCACTTCATGGGCCCGTTGCGCGTCGTGTAGCGCAAATGTCTGACCAGGTGCGACATCCACTTTGATCACCCCGCTGGCAATCAGCGAGAACAGCTCATTGCTGGCTTCGGTTAATTCATGGTGGTTGGTGATGTAACCCTGGAGCGAAGGGCGGGTCACGTACAGCGAACCTTTCTGATTCAGAATCCCTAAATTTACACCAGTCACGGGTCCGGACGCGTTGCCAAAACTGACCATCAGTCCGCGGCGCTGCAGACAATCGAGAGAGGCCTCCCAGGTATCTTTCCCCACCGAGTCGTACACCACCCGCACTTTTTTACCGCCGGTGATCTCTTTTACCCGCTCAACAATGCTTTCTTCACGATAGTTAATTACCTGCCACGCCCCGGCCTGCTGCGCAATTTGCGCTTTTTGCGCATTGCCGACGGTGCCAATCAGTTTCGCTCCCAACGCTTTCGCCCACTGACAAGCGATCAGACCGACGCCACCTGCGGCTGCGTGGAATAAAAACGGTTCGTCAGGCTGGATTTCATAGGTTTTGCGTAACAGGTAAAAAACGGTCAGCCCCTTCAGAAACGAGGCGGCTGCCTGTTCAAATGAGATAGCGTTAGGCAGAATAGCGGCTTTATCCGCCGGCACGTTATGCACTGAGCTGTAAGCGCCAAGCGCAGACTGAGCATACACCACGCGATCGCCAGCTTTAATGTGCGTCACTTTGCTGCCAACTTTGCTGACCACGCCCGCGGCTTCGGTACCCAGACCGCTGGGCAGAGAAGGCGGCGGATAAAGACCACTGCGGATGTAGGTGTCGATGTAGTTGATCCCTATCGCTTTATTCTCGACCTGGATTTCGTTTTCCGCCGGGTCAACCGGCGTAAACTCCACAGCCTTGAGTACATCAGGCCCACCATGCTTGTGAAATTCAATACGTGTTGCCATGCTTCCTCCAAAAGAAATGTGGTAATCTTTCGACCCAATCATTATCTCGGTAACTCCATTCACTATGGCAGGAAATAAACCCTTCAACAAACAACAGACTGATGCTCGTGAGCGCGATCCCCAGGTCGCCGGGCTGAAAGTACCGCCGCACTCGATTGAAGCGGAACAGTCGGTGTTGGGCGGTTTAATGCTGGATAACGAACGCTGGGATGACGTGGCCGAACGCGTGGTCGCGGAGGATTTTTATACCCGCCCGCACCGGCATATCTTCATGGAAATGCATCGCCTGCAGGAGATGGGAAAACCCATCGATCTGATTACCCTGGCAGAGTCGCTGGAGGTTCAGGGCCAGCTGGACAGCGTCGGCGGTTTTGCGTACCTGGCTGAGTTATCGAAAAATACGCCAAGTGCGGCCAACATTAGCGCTTATGCGGATATCGTCCGCGAACGTGCCGTTGTCCGTGACATGATTTCGGTCGCGAACGAAATTGCGGAAGCCGGATTCGATCCGCAAGGACGTTCCAGTGAAGATCTGCTGGATCTCGCGGAGTCTCGCGTCTTTAAAATCGCTGAAAGCCGCGCCAACAAAGACGAAGGCCCGAAAAACATTACCGATGTGCTCGACGCTACCGTCGCGCGTATCGAGCAGCTATTCCAGCAGCCGCACGACGGCGTCACCGGGGTGAACACCGGTTATGACGACCTCAACAAAAAAACCGCTGGTTTGCAGCCGTCAGACCTCATCATCGTCGCCGCGCGTCCGTCGATGGGTAAAACGACATTTGCAATGAACCTCGTCGAAAATGCGGCGATGTTGCAGGATAAGCCGGTTCTTATCTTTAGTCTTGAAATGCCCTCAGAGCAGATCATGATGCGTTCCCTGGCCTCGCTTTCACGCGTAGACCAAACAAAAATTCGTACTGGTCAACTGGATGACGAAGACTGGGCGCGAATTTCCGGAACAATGGGTATTTTGCTGGAGAAACGAAACATCTATATTGATGACTCCTCCGGCCTGACGCCAACGGAAGTGCGTTCGCGTGCCCGTCGTATCGCCCGTGAACACGGCGGTATCGGACTTATCATGATCGACTACCTGCAGCTGATGCGCGTGCCGTCGCTTTCCGACAACCGTACGCTGGAAATTGCTGAAATTTCCCGCTCGCTGAAAGCGTTAGCGAAAGAACTGCATGTGCCGGTGGTGGCGCTGTCGCAGCTTAACCGCTCTCTGGAACAACGCGCCGACAAGCGTCCGGTCAACTCAGATCTGCGTGAATCCGGCTCCATCGAGCAGGATGCCGACTTAATCATGTTTATCTATCGTGATGAGGTTTATCACGAAAACAGCGACTTAAAAGGCATCGCCGAAATTATTATTGGTAAGCAGCGTAACGGTCCGATCGGAACGGTTCGCCTGACGTTTAACGGACAGTGGTCGCGATTCGACAACTATGCGGGCCCACAATACGACGACGAATAAATCTCCGTCATCCTTCATGCTGCAGATGCGTTGACTTCGCCCGTTCACCCCGGTCACTTAGTTTACTAAGCTTCCGGGGATTCTCAGGCTTGTCGCCTTTCTGCAACACGAATGATTTAGGAGATTCTTTTATTAAGGAATACAAATGCAAGCGGCAACTGTAGTTATTAACCGCCGCGCTCTGCGACACAACCTGCAACGTCTGCGTGAACTGGCTCCTGCCAGTAAACTGGTTGCGGTCGTGAAAGCGAACGCTTACGGCCATGGTCTGTTAGAGACCGCGCGAACGCTCCCCGATGCGGACGCTTTTGGTGTCGCTCGTCTTGAAGAAGCCCTGCGGCTGCGCGCGGGGGGCATCACGCAGCCTATCCTGCTACTGGAGGGATTTTTCGATGCCACCGATCTGCCGACTATCTCCGCGCAGCGTCTGCATACCGCCGTACACAACCTGGAGCAGCTCGAGGCCCTGGAGGCCGCAAAACTGGCTGAGCCGGTCACCGTCTGGATGAAACTCGACACGGGCATGCACCGCCTGGGCGTGCGTCCTGAGCAGGCCGAGGCGTTTTATCAGCGCCTGACGCAATGTGAAAATGTGCGCCAGCCGGTCAATATCGTCAGCCACTTTGCACGCGCGGACGAGCCTGAGTGTGGCGCGACTGAAAAGCAGCTCGATATCTTTAATAGCTTCTGTGAAGGCAAACCGGGGCAGCGTTCGATTGCCGCATCCGGTGGTATTCTGCTGTGGCCGCAATCTCACTTCGACTGGGCGCGTCCGGGGCTGATTCTGTACGGTGTATCACCGCTGGAAAACCACTCTATCGGTGCCGATTTTGGCTGCCAGCCGGTGATGTCGCTAACCTCCAGCCTGATTGCGGTGCGTGAGCACAAAGCGGGCGAACCGGTCGGCTATGGCGGTACCTGGCAGAGCGAGCGCGACACGCGTTTAGGCGTGGTGGCGATGGGTTATGGTGATGGTTACCCGCGTGCGGCGCCGTCTGGAACACCGGTGCTGGTCAATGGCCGTGAAGTGCCGATCGTTGGTCGCGTCGCGATGGATATGATCTGCGTCGATTTAGGCCCTGAGGCACAGGATAAGGCCGGTGATTCAGTGATTCTTTGGGGTGAAGGTTTGCCCGTGGAACGCATTGCTGAAATGACGAAAGTAAGTGCTTACGAACTTATCACGCGCCTGACCTCAAGGGTGGCGATGAAGTATATCGACTAAGTTCATGATATGCCGGACAGGCGGAACGCCGCCATCCGGCAATATGCTCGCCAACTGCAACATCCTCTCGATCTTCTTCCGCTTCCGGTTTATTGTGTTCTTATCCTCTGCCTGTAAACCTGGAGAACCACCTCGTGTTTCAAAAAGTTGACGCCTACGCTGGCGACCCGATTTTATCGCTCATGGAGCGATTCAAAGAAGATTCACGTAGCGACAAAGTGAACCTCAGCATTGGTCTGTACTACAACGAAGACGGCATTATTCCTCAGCTTAAAGCGGTGGCGGAGGCGGAAGCCCGACTCAATGCCCAACCGCATGGCGCTTCGCTATATCTACCGATGGAAGGTCTGAACACGTATCGTAATACCATTGCGCCGCTGCTGTTTGGCGCGGATCATCCGGTTCTCCTGCAACAGCGTGTCGCAACCATTCAGACGCTGGGTGGTTCCGGGGCGCTAAAAATTGGCGCAGACTTCCTGAAACGCTATTTCCCTGACTCTGGCGTATGGGTCAGCGATCCAACATGGGAAAACCATATCGCGATTTTTGAAGGGGCTGGATTCGAAGTGAGTACTTACCCCTGGTATGACAATGAAACCAACGGGGTACGTTTCAATGACCTGCTGGCCACGCTGAATACCTTACCAGCGCGCAGCATCGTGCTGCTGCATCCGTGCTGCCATAACCCGACCGGTGCAGATTTAACCCCTGCGCAATGGGATGCCGTTATTGAGATTCTGAAATCGCGCGATCTGATCCCGTTCCTCGACATTGCCTATCAGGGCTTTGGCGGCGGAATGCAAGACGATGCTTACGCGATCCGCTCTATAGCCAGCGCCGGATTACCCGCTCTGGTCAGCAACTCATTTTCTAAAATTTTCTCTTTATACGGCGAGCGCGTCGGTGGGCTGTCTGTGGTATGTGAAGACGCCGATGCGGCAAGCCGCGTTCTCGGGCAATTAAAAGCGACCGTACGTCGTAACTACTCCAGCCCGCCGAACTTTGGTGCGCAGGTGGTCGCTACGGTACTGGGTGATGACGCGCTGAAAGCCAGCTGGCTGGCGGAAGTCGAAGAGATGCGTACCCGCATTCTGGCAATGCGCCAGGAGCTGGTTAACGTGCTGAGCGCTGAAATCCCTGGTCGTAACTTTGACTATCTGCTGCAACAGCGCGGAATGTTCAGCTATACCGGGCTTAGCGCCGCTCAGGTCGATCGCCTGCGTGATGAGTTTGGTGTGTACCTGATTGCCAGTGGTCGTATGTGCGTGGCCGGATTGAATCACGCTAACGTGCAGCGCGTGGCGAAGGCCTTTGCTGCCGTTATGTAACAATCTGGTTTGCCGGATGGCGGCGTCAACGCTTTATCCGGCCTACAAGAGCATTGGTTTTTATCGTTTGTAGGCCGGATAAGCGTAGCGCCATCAGGCACGCTTTTCTGTGTGATCGTGCTCTTTTTCTGTAACAAAACCAGAGAAAATCCTTCCTTTCCCTTCCCTCAGGGGGTAAGGTCAGATAGTTTTTTGACCAGTTGTTAATAAAAAAATGATAACTAACTGACTACTTAGGGAAAAATATGCGCAAGTTTACGTTGGCACTGAGTGCCGTTTGTTTATTGTTCACGTTAAATCAGCCTGCTCAGGCATTAGTTTCTTCTCCCTCGCAGCTCAATCCAGGCACCAACGTTGCAAAACTCGCCGAGCAGGCCCCCATTCACTGGGTTTCCGTGGCGCAAATTGAAAACAGTCTGACTGGACGCCCGCCGATGGCCGTCGGGTTTGATATCGATGATACCGTCCTTTTTTCCAGTCCGGGCTTCTGGCGCGGTAAGAAAACGTACTCTCCGGACAGTGAAGATTACCTGAAGAATCCGGCTTTCTGGGAGAAAATGAACAACGGCTGGGACGAGTTCAGTATTCCAAAAGAAGTGGCGCGCCAGTTAATTGATATGCATGTGCGTCGTGGCGATAGCATTTTCTTCGTCACCGGACGTAGCCCGACGAAGACTGAAACGGTATCGAAAACGCTGGCTGATAACTTTCACATCCCGGCCGCCAATATGAATCCGGTCATTTTTGCCGGCGACAAGCCGGGCCAGAACACCAAAACGCAGTGGTTACAGGATAAAAACGTGCGCATGTTCTACGGCGATTCTGACAATGACATCACCGCCGCTCGCGACGTGGGTATTCGCGGTATTCGTATTTTACGTGCTTCCAACTCCACCTATAAACCGCTACCCCAGGCTGGCGCGTTTGGTGAAGAGGTGATCGTAAATTCTGAGTATTAAAGGCGCAGGCTGCTGTTTGGTGGTTTTTTAAACAAATTTGCGTTACCGGCTTTTACCTTTTGCGGACTTGCTGCACACTGAATAAACGATGTTCTCATTAGGCGAGTGCTGGTAAGGGGAATAAAGATGACGAATTCGGAGTTGCTGCAATACTGCATGGCAAAAACGGGCGCGGAGCAGAGCGTGCACAGTGACTGGAAAGCCACACAAATCAAAGTCGAAGATGTACTCTTTGCCATGGTAAAAGAGGTAGAAGAACGCCCGGCGGTCTCTCTGAAAACCAGCCCTGAACTGGCGGAATTACTGCGTCAGCAGCATAGCGATGTACGACCAAGCAGGCATCTGAATAAAGCGCACTGGAGCACGGTGTATCTGGACGGCTCGCTGCCGGATTCGCAGATTTATTATCTGGTTGATGCCTCTTATCAGCTGGCGGTAAACACGCTGCCGGAAGATAAACGTCGGATATTGGCGCAGCCCTGATCTGTTTCGCCGGATGCGGCGCAAGCGCCTTATCCGGCCTACAAGAAATTATGCATATTCTGTAGGCCAGATAAGTGTTGCGCAATTACAACAGCGGTTTGAGGAAGCGGGCCGTGTGTGAAGCTTCACACTCAGCGACCGTTTCTGGCGTGCCGGAGACCAGAATCTCCCCGCCGCCGCTACCGCCTTCCGGACCGAGATCGACAATCCAGTCAGCGGTTTTGATTACGTCCAGATTGTGCTCAATCACCACGATGGTGTTGCCCTGATCGCGCAACTGATGCAGCACGTCCAGTAACTGCTGAATATCCGCAAAATGCAGACCGGTGGTCGGTTCATCAAGGATATACAACGTCTGCCCGGTGCCGCGTTTTGACAGTTCGCGCGCCAGCTTCACGCGCTGCGCTTCGCCGCCGGAGAGCGTAGTGGCCGACTGGCCGAGACGGATATACGTCAGGCCCACGTCCATCAGCGTTTGTAGCTTACGCGCCAGCGCCGGGACGGCATCGAAGAACTCGCGTGCTTCTTCAATGGTCATATCCAGCACTTCGTGGATGGTCTTGCCCTTGTACTTAATCTCCAGCGTTTCGCGGTTATAGCGCTTGCCTTTACACTGGTCGCACGGCACGTAGATATCCGGCAGGAAGTGCATTTCAACTTTGATCACGCCGTCGCCCTGACAGGCTTCACAGCGTCCGCCGCGAACGTTAAAGCTGAAACGACCCGGCGTGTAACCGCGCGCGCGGGACTCTGGTACGCCAGCAAACAGTTCGCGCACCGGCGTAAACACACCGGTGTAGGTTGCCGGGTTGGATCGCGGAGTACGACCAATCGGGCTTTGGTCAATGTCGATCACTTTGTCGAAATGTTCCAGGCCCTGAACATCGCGGTACGGTGCAGGTTCAGCCAGCGTGGCGCCGTTCAGCGCTGTCTGCGCAATCGGGAACAGCGTGTCGTTGATCAGCGTCGATTTACCCGAACCAGAAACCCCGGTAATGCAGGTGAACAGGCCAACCGGCAGCGTCAGGGTGACATCTTTCAGGTTGTTGCCGCGCGCGCCGGTAAGCTTCAGCACTTTTTCCGGATCGGCCGCCACGCGCTGTTTCGGTACTTCAATTTTACGCTTACCGCTCATGTACTGGCCGGTCAGCGACTCAGGCACCGCCATGATGTCGTCGAGCGTCCCTTCGGCAACCACCTGGCCGCCGTGAACGCCAGCGCCCGGGCCGATATCGATAACGTGGTCAGCGGCGCGAATCGCATCTTCATCGTGCTCGACCACAATCACGGTATTACCCAGATTACGCAGATGGATGAGCGTGCCCAACAGACGTTCGTTATCGCGCTGATGCAGACCAATAGACGGTTCATCCAGGACGTACATCACGCCGACCAGACCCGCGCCGATCTGGCTTGCCAGACGAATACGCTGGGCTTCGCCGCCGGAGAGCGTTTCCGCTGAACGCGACAGCGTCAGGTAGTTGAGGCCGACGTTGACCAGGAATTTCAGACGATCGCCAATCTCTTTAAGAATTTTCTCTGCAATCTTCGCTCGCTGACCGGCAAGCTTCAGGTTGTTGAAGAAATCCATCGCATGACCGATGCTCATGTCGGAAATTGCGGGCAGCGGCGTATTTTCAACAAATACGTGGCGGGCTTCCCGGCGCAAACGCGTCCCTTCACAGCTGGCGCACGGGCGGTTGCTGATGAATTTGGCTAATTCCTCGCGTACCGCGCTGGATTCCGTCTCTTTATAACGGCGCTCCATATTGTGCAATACGCCTTCGAACGGATGGCGACGTACGGACGTATCGCCGCGATCGTTCATGTATTTAAATTCGATATTCTCTTTACCGGAACCGTACAGCACCACTTTATGCACGGCGGGGTTCAGGCTGGCCCATGGGGCTTCGACGTCGAATTTATAGTGTTCCGCCAGTGACTTAAGCATCTGGAAGTAGTAGAAGTTGCGGCGATCCCAGCCGCGGATAGCGCCACCGGCCAGCGACAGTTCCGGGTTTTGAATCACCCGGTCAGGATCGAAATACTGTTGTACGCCGAGGCCGTCACAGGTCGGGCATGCGCCCGCCGGGTTGTTGAATGAAAACAGACGCGGTTCCAGTTCGCGCATGCTGTAGCCGCAGATCGGGCAGGCGAAGTTGGCAGAGAACAGCAGCTCTTCCGCTTTCGGGTCGTCCATATCGGCAACCACTGCCGTACCGCCGGACAGTTCCAGCGCGGTTTCAAACGATTCCGCCAGGCGCTGGGTGAGATCGTCACGTACTTTAAAGCGGTCAATTACCACTTCAATGGTGTGTTTCTTTTGCAGCTCAAGCTTGGGCGGATCGGACAGGTCGCACACTTCCCCGTCGATACGGGCGCGGATATAGCCCTGGCCTGCCAGGTTTTCCAGCGTTTTGGTGTGTTCGCCTTTACGCTCTTTAATTATCGGCGCCAGCAGCATCAGACGCTTGCCTTCCGGCTGCGACAGGACGTTGTCCACCATCTGACTCACGGTCTGCGCCGCCAGGGGAACGTCGTGATCCGGGCAGCGCGGTTCGCCAACGCGGGCAAACAGCAGGCGCAGATAGTCGTGAATTTCGGTAATCGTACCTACCGTGGATCGCGGGTTATGGGATGTCGATTTTTGCTCGATTGAGATGGCGGGAGACAACCCCTCAATGTGGTCGACATCCGGCTTTTCCATCAGTGACAGAAACTGACGCGCGTACGCGGAAAGGGATTCAACGTAACGACGCTGTCCTTCGGCATACAAGGTGTCGAAAGCGAGCGAAGATTTGCCTGAGCCCGAAAGCCCGGTGACGACAATCAGCTTGTCGCGCGGGATGACGAGGTTGATGTTTTTGAGATTATGGGTGCGGGCGCCCCGAACTTCGATCTTATCCATTCATCTTTCCCGGATTAAACGCTTTTTTGCCTGGCTGCATGGTGCTACCGGCGATCACAAACGGTTAATTATGACACAACCTGACCTGAATGGATATACAGTATTGGAATGCAAAACGCAGGTGTCTGTGCAACAATGTCTATCCGGGGTTGTTTACTGGAATCGATCTCGCAACGTAGTAAAAGCGCTATTGGAAATGCTACAATCCCGCGCTTACACTTATTCAGTAACGTTTTTCAGGAGACACGATCATGGCCAGCAGAGGCGTAAACAAGGTGATTCTCGTCGGTAATCTGGGCCAGGACCCGGAAGTACGCTATATGCCGAATGGTGGCGCAGTTGCCAACATTACGCTGGCTACTTCCGAATCCTGGCGTGATAAAGCGACCGGCGAAATGAAAGAGCAGACTGAATGGCACCGTGTCGTGCTGTTCGGCAAACTGGCGGAAGTAGCCAGCGAATATCTGCGTAAAGGTTCTCAGGTCTATATCGAAGGCCAGCTGCGTACCCGCAAATGGACCGATCAGTCCGGCGTAGAAAAGTACACCACTGAAGTTGTGGTTAACGTTGGCGGCACCATGCAAATGCTGGGTGGCCGTCAGGGTGGTGGTGCTCCGGCAGGCGGCGGTCAGCAGCAGGGCGGTTGGGGTCAGCCTCAGCAGCCGCAGGGTGGCAATCAGTTCAGCGGCGGCGCGCAGTCTCGCCCGCAGCAGTCAGCTCCGGCAGCGCCGTCTAACGAGCCGCCGATGGATTTCGACGACGATATTCCGTTCTAATTTTTCTGCTTTATACGAAAAATTATGGCTACCTCATAACAGGGGTAGCCATATGTAATTTTTTATCAGTTCAACACCATCGGCCAGTCTGGCGGTGTGTGGCTCATCACTTCAACCATCACGTTTTCAATGTTCTTCCAGATTGCGGACATATCCACCAGGGTTATGCCGAGCAGCCCGGTTGCAAACCAGCAGGCGAAAACCAGTCCCAAACCGCTACTAATGACGGCCAGGCCAATATAATCTGATTTACGAAAACGGATATTGAGCGTGCTGGCTAAAAACATCAGCACTGCGCTGAGTAGCTGCCATCGCAGAAGAACCACGCCAGTTGTTATCGTTGCCATGAAAAAACGTCCTCAGAAAGTCTTGATGCCCATGACAGCGCGGGGGTGTTCACCGAGGGTGTAGTACTCTGGCTCTCGACGGGCAATAACACGAATGAAACATTGTTTCTGTTACATGAATTGTGTGAACTATATCACATTTGCTCGTTTGTTCACCAGTGTTAGAGGTTATTTTTGCAGGATAATAACCATGTTATTTGCATGGTTATTTTTAATAAAAAAAACGATAACAAATAATCTAATAAAAAGATGCATATGGATTACCTGTTATGTTTATCCTAAATTATTCGTTAAGAAATTTAATGAATTTCTTAAACACGACCAGGATAATGCTCATAAAAAATTACTACTTATTGATAATAATGTTATGAAATAAGCATAACTTTGAGTTTGCCTTACGGAAAAATAATATCAGCATCATCTATTATCAGACTTTTACATAGAGAAGTCTGTTGCTAATAATGATAGATTCATGCAACTTAATCAGTCAGTGTTTATAGCATCCCGCCTAATGGGTTCTGGCATATACGAAACAGGGAAATAGGGCTGACATGAATCACAGTGCGCGACGCAAGATGCTGAAGTTCTTCGGAACATTCATGGTGGTATTGCTCCCCGTGGTGCTGGCGTTATGGTTTGCTCACATCCGGGCGATGTCCGAAACCCGTAATCAACTCAGCTCTTTTGCTCAACTGGTGTTAAATAAAACGGAATTGGTGATCCTCCAGGCTGATTTAGCGCGTGATATGGCCCAATTGTATCAGGGTAAGATGTGTACCCCTGCCCATCAGAAAAGTATGCTGAATATTATTCGTGGTCGTTTATATATCAGTGAGCTAATTTATGCGCAGGGCGATCATTTTTTGTGCTCTACGTCAATGATGCCGCGAGTCCCATATATTATGGCGACAGCCGACTATAAACGCGCGCCAGACGTCTTCATCTATTACTACCGCGACACCCCCTTTTTCGCTGGCTACAAAATGACGTACATGCAACGAGGAAACTACGTTGTCGTCATCAATCCATTATCTTACAGCGAAGTCATGTCTGATGATCCGGATCTGTCCTGGGGAGTGTATGACACGGTAACGGACACCTTTTTCTCTGCCAGCGAAGGGGCGAATATTGCGCAGTTCTCGCCGCTGATAAGCGGTGAATCCTCAACATTCCAGCAGGGCGAGCGATTCTATACCATCGTACATTCAGAAAAACGCCCCATCGCGATTATTGTTTCGACCTCCGACGCTCGTGTGAATCAGATTTTCTATCATGAGGCGGCGTTAACGATCCCCTTTGGGATTATCTGCAGCATCCTGATACTGCTCATGTGGTGGCGTACGCGTCAGGAATACCTCTCTCCCCGCCGCTTATTAAAACGTGCGATCAAGAAACGTCAGCTTTGTCTGTACTATCAGCCGATCATTGACATCAAAAATGGACAATGTGTCGGTGCCGAGGCTTTGCTACGCTGGCCAGGCTGTAACGGTGAGGTGATGAGCCCGACGGAGTTTATTCCGCTGGCGGAAAAAGAGGGGATGATTGAGCAGATCACGGATTACGTTGTTGAGGAGGTCTTCAAAGATTTAGGGGCTTTTCTTTCGGCGAATCCTCAGTTGTATATCTCGATTAACCTCTCGGCTTCTGACTTTCATTCATCCCGACTGATTGCTCTGATTGCCGAAAAAAACCATGAATACTCCGTGGCGGCCCAGCAAATTAAAGTTGAGGTGACGGAGCGCGGCTTTATCGATGTACATAAAATGACACCCATCATCCAGGCGTTTCGGCAGGCCGGTTTTGAAGTGGCGTTTGACGATTTTGGCACGGGATATTCCAACCTCCATAATTTGTCAGCGTTGAATATCGATATCCTGAAGATCGACAAATCGTTTATTAGCACGCTGGCCACTAACAGCACCAGTCACTTGATTGCCGAACATATCATCGAGATGGCGCAAAGCTTAAAGCTGAAGACGATTGCGGAAGGGGTGGAAACGGCGGAGCAAATCGGGTGGTTGCTTGAACACGGCGTACAGTATTGCCAGGGCTGGTATTTTGCGAAGGCGCTGCCGCCGCAGGAGTTCATGCATTGGATAAAACGCTCGCCCGCCATACTGACGCAGAGCGGGCAATAATTTTACAGGCGGTGGCGGTAATCGCTGGGAGTACGATCAAACTCTCGGCGAAATACGCGCGAGAAGGTTTGCTGCGATACATAGCCAAGATCCATCGCAATATCGAATATAGGCCGTTCGGTCGTCCGTAGTTCAACGGCGGCCAGCAGAAGCCGACGTTGGCGGATGTAGTCACCCAGCGTCTGACGCATCACCGTGCGGAACATTCTCTGCAAATACCACTTTGAGTAACCTGATTTTTTCGCAACCGCCTCAATGTTCAGCGGTTGATCGATATGTTCATCAATCCATTCAATAAGGGTCTGAATAATCTGCTGATGGGACATAGAGTTGCCTCTTTCTCAGTGTTCGATTCGTCGTTTTGTCTGTGGGCGAGTATAATTCCTCAAGTTAACTTGAGGTAAAGCGATTTATGGAAAAGAAATTACCCCGGATAAAAGCGTTGCTCACGCCAGGTGAAGTTGCAAAGCGTAGCGGTGTGGCGGTATCGACCCTGCATTTCTATGAAAGCAAAGGATTAATCAGCAGTATGCGCAACAGCGGCAATCAGCGTCGATACAAACGCGATGTGTTGCGTTATGTCGCGATTATCAAGATTGCCCAACGTATCGGCATTCCACTGGCCACGATCGGCGACGCGTTAGGTGTATTACCTGAAGGACATTCGCTCAGCGCCAAAGAGTGGAAGCAGCTCTCTTCGCAATGGCGCGAGGAGTTAGACCGACGCATTCATACTCTGGTGGCGTTACGCGATGAGCTGGATGGGTGTATTGGCTGCGGCTGTTTATCCCGCAGTGATTGCCCGTTGCGTAACCCTGGCGATCAGCTTGGCGAGCAGGGGACCGGGGCGCGCCTGCTGGAAGATGATTGATTGGTTTAAAGTATGTGGCGGATATAACGGTGTAAAACTAAAGCGCCACAGAGGGCGCTTTAGTTTGGTTCCGGTCTTTGTCTTTCACTCTATCCCGTTGGTTCACGGGAGGGTTTCCCCCGACATCAACACCCCTCAGTCGAGCACGTTTGGGGAGGTTCCGGTCTGTGTTGATAATGTAAGTGTAAGCCACCCCTCTCTATTTGCCAGTGAATTGATTGCTTTTTAGCCAAAAATTTTTCCGCATCTTCATGCATTTTTTTGCGCGAGCAGGCGTGAAAAATAAATGCAAATCTTGTAATAACTCAGCGAAATTTGTTGCCAGATTGCGCATTGACGATAACGTTTGCGCATCGTCTGGCTATTTCTTGCGCATTATAAGAAGAAATGAGTAAAAAGCGGCAAAGTTCAGTTGAAAACCAACGTATGATCGCTGGATAATCGTTTGCTTTTTTTTATCACCCGTTTTTTATGCGCGGAGCTAAACGTTTGCTTTTTTGCGACACCCCTATTGACGCAAAGCTGGCACATGGAGAAATCGTTTAGCAGGCAGTGGATTGTCCACCACGCATAATGACGAAAAAATAAACTCTCAGGGGATGTTTTCTATGTCTACGCCTTCAGCGCGTACCGGCGGTTCACTCGACGCCTGGTTTAAAATTTCGCATCGCGGCAGTACCGTTCGTCAAGAAGTCGTTGCCGGATTAACGACGTTCCTGGCCATGGTCTACTCCGTTATCGTGGTTCCGGGGATGCTGGGTAAAGCCGGATTCCCGCCTGCCGCTGTGTTTGTGGCAACCTGTCTGGTTGCGGGCGTCGGTTCTATTGTGATGGGCCTGTGGGCGAACCTGCCGTTGGCGATTGGCTGCGCCATTTCGCTGACCGCGTTTACCGCATTCAGCCTGGTACTGGGACAACATATTAGCGTGCCCGTAGCGCTGGGCGCGGTGTTCCTGATGGGGGTTCTGTTTACCATCATTTCTGCGACCGGTATCCGTAGCTGGATCCTGCGCAATCTGCCGCAGGGCGTTGCGCACGGTACGGGGATTGGTATCGGCCTGTTCCTGCTATTGATTGCGGCCAATGGCGTTGGTCTGGTGATTAAGAACCCGCTGGACGGCCTGCCGGTTGCGCTGGGCAACTTCGATACCTTCCCGGTGATTATGTCGCTGGTTGGTCTGGCGGTGATTATTGGTCTCGAAAAACTGAAAGTACCGGGCGGCATCCTGCTGACCATTATCGGTATCTCCATCGTCGGCCTGATTTTCGATCCGGCCGTGCATTTCTCCGGTATTTTTGCCATGCCGTCTCTGAGCGATGAAAACGGCAACTCGCTGATCGGCAGCCTGGATATTATGGGCGCACTGAACCCGATCGTTCTGCCGAGCGTGCTGGCGCTGGTTATGACCGCGGTCTTCGATGCGACCGGAACCATCCGCGCGGTAGCCGGACAGGCGAATCTGCTGGATAAAGACGGACAAATTATCGATGGCGGCAAAGCGCTGACCACCGACTCCCTGAGCAGCGTGTTCTCTGGTCTGGTAGGGGCTGCACCGGCGGCGGTTTACATTGAATCCGCAGCGGGTACGGCGGCAGGCGGCAAGACCGGCCTGACGGCGATCACCGTTGGCGTATTGTTCCTGCTGATCCTGTTCCTTTCTCCGCTCTCTTATCTTGTTCCTGTTTACGCAACGGCGCCTGCGTTGATGTATGTGGGGCTGCTGATGCTGAGCAACGTGGCGAAAATCGACTTTGCTGACTTTGTCGACGCGATGGCGGGTCTGGTCACTGCTGTATTTATCGTCCTGACCTGTAACATCGTTACCGGCATTATGATTGGTTTTGCTACCCTGGTCATTGGTCGCATTGTCTCTGGCGAATGGCGCAAACTGAACATCGGTACGGTGGTAATTGCTATCGCGCTGGTGGCCTTTTACGCGGGCGGTTGGGCTATTTGATTTTGCTTCGATGACGCTCCTGAAAACGGGTGGCCCAGGCCGCCCGTTTTTATTTTCAGAACACACTCGTTGTCTTTTGCGATACTCTCAAGTAGATAGAATTAAGGCACGACGCCTTTATCACCAATCATAAGAAACATCGCAAACAGGGAACGCATGGAAATCTTTTTCACCATACTCATCATGACCCTTGTGGTCTCGCTGTCGGGGGTATTTACTCGCGTATTGCCCTTCCAACTCCCATTACCCCTTATGCAGATCGCCATCGGCGCCTTGCTGGCGTGGCCGACGTTTGGTTTGCATGTGGAATTCGATCCTGAGCTGTTTCTGGTGCTATTTATCCCGCCGCTGCTGTTTGCCGATGGCTGGAAGACGCCGACGCGTGAGTTTCTGGAGCACGGGCGAGAGATTTTCGGCCTTGCGCTGGCGCTGGTTCTGGTCACGGTGGTCGGGATTGGCTTTATGATTTACTGGCTGGTGCCGGGGATCCCTCTCATCCCTGCTTTTGCGCTGGCTGCCGTGCTGTCGCCAACCGATGCCGTCGCCCTTTCCGGTATTGTGGGTGAGGGGCGCATCCCGAAGAAAATCATGGGTATCCTGCAGGGCGAAGCGTTGATGAACGACGCGTCCGGCCTGGTCTCGCTGAAATTTGCCGTTGCCGTGGCGATGGGCACGATGGTGTTTACCGTCGGCGGCGCGACGCTTGAGTTCTTCAAAGTGGCGGTTGGCGGCATCCTGGCCGGTTTTGTCGTCAGTTGGTTATACGGACGCTCCCTGCGTTTTCTTAGCCGTTGGGGCGGTGATGAGCCGGCAACGCAAATCGTCCTGCTGTTCCTGCTGCCGTTTGCGTCTTATCTGATTGCGGAACACATCGGTGTTTCAGGCATTCTCGCGGCGGTTGCTGCCGGGATGACGATTACCCGCTCTGGCGTGATGCGCCGCGCGCCGTTGGCGATGCGTTTACGTGCTAACAGCACCTGGGCGATGCTGGAGTTTGTGTTTAACGGCATGGTCTTCTTGTTGTTAGGACTGCAGTTGCCGGGCATTCTGGAGTCATCTTTGGCGGCGGCGGAAGTCGATCCGAACGTTGAAATCTGGATGCTGTTTACCGATATCGTGCTGATTTATGCCGCGCTGATGTTGGTACGTTTTGGCTGGCTGTGGACCATGAAGAAGTTCAGCCTGCGCTTCCTGAAGAAAAAGCCGATGGAGTTTGGCTCCTGGACGACGCGTGAAATCCTGATTGCCTCCTTTGCGGGAGTTCGCGGGGCCATTACCCTCGCCGGTGTGCTCTCCATTCCTCTGTTGTTACCGGACGGGAGCGGCTTCCCGGCGCGTTATGAGCTGATCTTCCTCGCCGCGGGCGTGATTCTGTTCTCGCTGTTTGTCGGCGTGGTGATGCTGCCGATTCTGCTACAGCATCTGGAAGTTGCAGACCACTCGCAACAGCAAAAAGAGGAGCGCATTGCCCGCGCTGCCACGGCGGAAGTCGCGATTGTCGCGATCCAGAAAATGGAGGAGCGTCTGGCTGCGGATAGCGAAGAGAACATTGATAATCAGCTACTGACTGAGGTGAGTTCCCGTGTCATTGGTAACCTGCGTCGTCGCGCCGATGGGCGAAACGATGTAGAAAGCTCAATGCAGGAAGAGAACCTGGAGCGACGTTTCCGCCTGGCGGCGCTGCGTTCAGAACGCGCCGAGCTTTATCATCTGCGTGCCACGCGTGAAATCAGCAATGAAACGCTGCAAAAGCTATTGCACGATCTGGATTTGCTGGAAGCGCTGTTGATTGAGAACCAATAAAAGGTAGCTCGTTGTAGGCCGGATAAGGCGTTAAGCCGCATCCGGCGAAAGATGTGCCTGATGGCGCTGCGCTTATCAGGCCTACAAAAAATTATCCATCATGTAATTTGCGAGCCGCTTTCCTGAACTGATCTGCTTGTCTTGTCGATTCCCTCTTTTCTCCATACGGTTGAGAAAAGGGGGAAACATGTCCAACTATCGACGAAATTACATCAACGGAGGAACCTGGTTTTTTACGGTGAATCTGCAGGACCGTCGAAGCCAGCTTCTGACAGCCAACATTCACGCGCTTCGGTGTGCAATCGCTGCGGTCAAAACGGCTAGACCATTTCGGATCAATGCATGGGTCGTATTGCCTGAGCATATGCATTGCATCTGGACTTTGCCTGAAAATGACGCTGATTTTTCATCCCGCTGGCGGGAAATTAAGAAGCATTTCACTCGATCGTTGTCTGCCCGACATATTTGGCAACCTCGCTTTTGGGAACACACTCTCCGCGATGAGCACGATTATCGCCAGCATGTTGATTATATTTACATTAACCCAGTGAAGCACGGGTGGGTAAAACAGGTACAGACATGGCCTTTTTCAACATTTCATCGCGATGTGAGGCGTGGTTTGTTCCCGCAAAATTGGGCAGGTGAAATAATGGATTTTAATGCGGGTGAACGTGCCTGATGGCGCTACGCTTATCAGGCCTACGGGGTAGCTCATTGTAGGCCGGATAAGGCGTTTAGCCGCATCCGGCATTTTACGACTCCTGCGTTAACCAAAACCCTTCGCAACATTTCAGCCATGCCTGGGCGCTGTGCGACAGATACACACCTTCGCGCCAAATCATGCCCAACTGCCAGCGTAAGTCGCTTTCCAGAGGGATCCAGCGCAGCGTTTGCTTATCCAACCGCTGGCAAATCGGCTCCGGTAAAATGGCGATCCCGACGCCGGCTTGTACCATTGCCGCCAGAAAATCCCACTGCCCGCTGCGCACAGCGATACGCGGTTTTACGTTGTGCTGGTTAAACAACTCAAGCAGTTGACGGCTCAACGCGAAATCTTCGTTGTAGATAAGCAGCGGATGCTCCGCCAGCGCTTCGGGGGAAATGGAGTCGCACGTTGTCCATTGACCGGAGCGGGGGACCAGCACGCAGAGCGGATGACTGAAAAGTGGTAAGGTCGCCAGACCGCTCTCTTCTTCAACCGGTAGCGCGGTCATTGCAACATCCAGATCGCCGTTCATCACCGCCTGTTGGACGGTTAAACCGCCAAATTCAGACACTTTTAGCTCCACGCCGGGATAACGCTGGCGAAAAAGGCTGATGGGGCCAGCCATCAACATACCCACCATGGGCGGGATACCGAGGCGCAGTATTCCCTTGTTGAGGTGATTAATGTCGCTGAGTTCTGCTTCGAGCTGGCGGAACTCGGCGAGGATCGCCAGGCCGCGTTCGAACACGACCTGGCCGGTATCGGTCAACAATAGCCGCCGTCCGTCGCGGATGAGCAACGTGCAATTAAGCTCGTCTTCAAGGTTCTTCAACATTTTGCTGATGGTGGGCTGGGTGACAAAGAGTTTCTCCGCTGCGCGGGTAAAGCTCTGCTGACGCACCACCTCAACAAAATATCGCAGCGTTCTGATATCCATGATTATTCCTTAAGACTATGCCTGCAATGATTTTAATTCATTTCAGTCCTGGACGGGGGCTCTCTATACTGGCGCTCTCTATTTTTTAAGGACATACCCTCATGGCTGTGGCGATAAGCCGCGTGACGCCTGCCGTTATTCATCGACTCCAGATCCCCGTTCAGGTTCTGTTGTACGCAGGTCTCTTTGTTTTTGCTCAATATCTTGTCTCCTGGCTGCATCTGCCGCTTCCTGCCAACCTGGTTGGGATGGTGCTGATGCTGGCGTTGATTGTCTGCCGGGTTATCCCGCTGAACTGGATCCGCGCAGGCGCTCGCTGGTTACTGGCTGAAATGCTGTTGTTTTTTGTCCCGGCGGTGGTCGCCGTCGTTAACTATACGCAACTGCTACTGGTTGATGGATGGCGTATTTTTGCCGTTATTGCGATAAGTACGATGATGGTGCTCGGCGCAACGGCATGGGTCGTGGATAAAGTGTATCGCTATGAAATGAGCAGGTTAAACCGTGAGTAATTTCCAGTTAAGCGTGCTGTGTCTGGTGATTACGCTGGGCATCTATTTTGCCAACAAGCGCCTGTATCGCCGCTTTCGTAAATTACCGCTGATGCCGTTAGTGCTTACTCCGGCGCTGTTGGTGCTGATGTTGGTCTTTGGACATATCTCCTGGCAAAACTATATTGGTGAATCGCACTGGCTGCTATGGCTGCTAGGTCCCGCAACCATTGCCTTCGCCGTTCCGGTTTATGACAACCTCGCCGTGATTAAACGTCACTGGATGTCGCTGACGGCGGGTGTGGTGACGGCGACACTGGTGGCGGTCACCAGTTCCGTCTGGTTGGCGCGCCTGTTTATGCTGCCTGATGAAATTCAGCGCAGTCTGGCGGTGCGGTCCGTTACTACGCCATTTGCGCTGGCGGCGGCAGAGCCATTGGGCGGTCAGCCGGATCTGGTGGCATTGTTCGTGGTCGTGACGGGCGTATTCGGGATGGCGGTCGGCGATGTGCTGTTTTTGCGGCTCTCTATTCGCGAAGGGATGGCGAAAGGCGCAGGTTTTGGCGCAGCATCGCACGGCGCAGGCACGGCTCGCTCATATGAGCTCGGCCAACAGGAGGGCGTAGTGGCTAGCCTGGTGATGATGCTTTCCGGCGTGGTGATGGTGCTGGTATCGCCGCTGGTCGCAAGGCTGATGTTCTGAGAAAGGCAGTAATCCTCCGGCCCGGAAGCCGGAGGAGAGGGAAGATTAGTGCGCGCGACCTTGTTCAACGCCATACCCGGTCTGGGAACGGATGAACTGAGCACGGAACTGCTCGCGTTCGCGGTTACCTTCTTCTGAGTTATCGGTGGCAGAGAAGAACCAGATCCCGAGGAACGCTACGCTGATGGAGAACAGCGCCGGATATTCATACGGGAAAATGGCTTTTTCGTGACCCAGGATTTGTACCCAAATTGTTGGGCCAAGCACCATCAGCACGACGGCCGTCAGCAGACCTAGCCAGCCGCCCATCATTGCGCCACGCGTGGTCAGTTTTGACCAGTACATGGAGAGCAGAATGATGGGGAAGTTACAACTGGCTGCGATAGCAAATGCCAGTCCCACCATGAAGGCGATGTTCTGGTTTTCAAACAGCACGCCGAGCACGATGGCAACCACACCCAGCACCAGTACGGTAATTTTCGACACCTTCAGCTCTTCGCGCTCGGTTGCGCCTTTGCGGAATACGTTGGCGTACAGGTCGTGAGAAACTGCCGATGCGCCCGCCAGCGTCAAACCAGCAACCACTGCCAGAATGGTGGCAAACGCCACTGCCGAGATGAAGCCGAGGAACAGGTTCCCGCCCACCGCATTCGCCAGATGTACCGCCGCCATGTTGTTACCGCCAATAAGCGCGCCAGCAGCGTCTTTATACACAGGGTTCGCGCCAACGAGCATGATCGCGCCAAAGCCGATGATAAAGGTCAGGATGTAGAAATAACCCATAAAACCGGTGGCATAGAACACGCTCTTACGCGCTTCGCGGGCATCGCTGACCGTGAAGAAACGCATCAGGATGTGCGGCAAGCCCGCCGTACCAAACATCAGGCCGAGACCTAACGACAGCGCGGAGATTGGATCTTTCACCAGTCCGCCCGGACTCATAATGGCGGAACCTTTCGGGTGTACCGCCATCGCTTCGGTGAACAGATTGTTGAAACTAAAGCCGACGTGCTTCATCACCATAAAGGCCATAAAGCTGGCGCCGAACAGCAACAGAACGGCTTTGATGATCTGTACCCAGGTGGTTGCCAGCATGCCGCCAAACAGGACGTACATCATCATCAATACGCCAACCAGCACGACGGCAATGTGGTAGTTCAGGCCAAACAGCAGCTCAATCAGTTTACCCGCGCCGACCATCTGCGCGATCAGATACAGCGCGACCACCACCAGGGAACCACACGCCGAGAGAATACGAATCGGACCTTGTTTCAGGCGATAAGAGGCCACGTCGGCAAAGGTGTAGCGACCAAGGTTACGCAGGCGTTCAGCAATCAGGAACAGGATAATCGGCCAGCCGACCAGGAAGCCGAGCGAGTAAATCAGTCCGTCATAACCGGAGGTAAAGACCAGCGCGGAAATCCCGAGGAACGATGCAGCAGACATATAGTCGCCTGCAATCGCCAGCCCGTTCTGGAAGCCGGTGATGTTACCGCCAGCGGTGTAGTAGTCATTACGCGAACGCACGCGTTTAGACGCCCAGTAGGTAATACCAAGCGTAAAGATGACGAAAATCAGGAACATGATAATCGCCTGCCAGTTGGTTGGCTGGCGTTGGACTGCTCCGCTTATAGCATCCGCCGCGTTTGCGGCGAAGGGCAGCGTGGCGGCAAGCGCCGTCAGGACTCTCTTCATGATGCTTTAACCTCGTGCAGAACCGCATTGTTCAGGCGATCGAATTCACCGTTTGCCCGCCAGATATAGATCCCGGTCAGGATGAAGGAGATAAGGATCACGCCGACCCCAATCGGAATACCCCGGGTGACGCTGGTTCCCGCGTGCAGCGGAGTACCCAGCCAACCAGGCGCAAAGGCAATCAGTAAAATAAAGCTGATGTAAACTGCCAGCATGATGATGGACAGAATGGTGGCAAACCGTTGCCGTTTTTCAACTAACTCCCTGAAACGCGCACTGTCTTCTATCCGCTGATAAATATTGTCATTCATCACAGAGCTCTCCAGAGGTCCCCCTGCGTCTTTCGCGCTACAGGTTCGTTGGCCGCACTCGCCCACCCCAGTCACATAGTGAACTATGCTCCTGGGGATGTGCTCGCTTGCCGCCTTCCTGTAACACGAAATCCTTTGGGGGAGGGTTTTTATATTTCCCTCCCGCTCAGGGGAGGGGTAGGGATAGGATTTGTAGGCCCGATAAGCAGCGCGCCATCGGGCATTTCACGGTTATGGTTATGATGGCATCGCGATGGCCTGCTTCTCTTCGAGCAGTTTCTCAACGACGCCTGGATCGGCGAGGGTTGAGGTATCGCCCAGATTGCTGGTATCGCCCGCCGCGATTTTGCGCAGAATGCGGCGCATAATTTTGCCGGAGCGGGTTTTCGGCAGTGAATCGGTCCAGTGCAGCACATCTGGCGTTGCCAGCGGGCCAATTTCTTTACGTACCCAGTTGCGAACTTCGGCATACAACTCAGGCGACGGTTCTTCGCCGTGATTCAGCGTGACGTAGGCGTAGATCGCCTGGCCTTTAATATTATGCGGAATACCGACCACCGCGGCTTCGGCAATCTTCGGATGCGACACCAGCGCCGATTCGATTTCTGCCGTGCCCAGACGGTGGCCAGAGACGTTCAGTACATCGTCCACACGTCCGGTGATCCAGTAATAACCATCTTCATCACGGCGTGCGCCGTCGCCGCTGAAGTACATATTTTTGAAGGTAGAGAAGTAGGTCTGTTCAAAACGTTCATGATCGCCAAACAGCGTTCTCGCCTGGCCTGGCCACGAGTCAATAATCACCAGGTTGCCTTCGGTTGCGCCTTCCAGCGGATTACCTTCGTTATCGACAATCGCAGGCTGCACGCCAAAGAACGGACGGGTAGCGGAACCGGCTTTCAGCTCGGTGGCGCCCGGCAGCGGGGTGATCATGAATCCACCGGTTTCGGTCTGCCACCAGGTATCGACGACCGGACATTTTTCGTTGCCGATCTTCTTCCAGTACCACTCCCACGCTTCCGGGTTGATTGGCTCGCCAACGGAACCCAGGATGCGCAGCGACGAACGGTCAGTACCTTCAATCGCTTTATCGCCTTCTGCCATCAGAGCGCGGATGGCGGTCGGCGCGGTATACAGAATATTGACCTGGTGCTTATCCACAACCTGCGCCATACGCGCCGGGGTAGGCCAGTTGGGCACGCCTTCGAACATCAGCGTGGTTGCGCCGCAGGCCAGCGGACCGTACAGCAGGTAGCTGTGCCCGGTTACCCAACCCACGTCAGCGGTACACCAATAGATATCGCCCTGATGGTAGTCAAACACGTACTTAAAGGTGGTTGCGGCGTAGACCAGATATCCGCCAGTGGTGTGCAGCACGCCCTTCGGCTTGCCGGTTGACCCGGAGGTATACAGGATAAACAGCGGATCTTCGGCGTTCATCTCTTCCGGCTGATGTTCCGGGCTGGCTTTCTCGATAAGATCGGACCACCACAGGTCACGACCTTCCTGCCATTCCGTTTTTCCACCGGTACGTTTGAGAACGATAACGTGTTCGACGCTTTTCACGTTCGGGTTTTTCAACGCATCATCGACGTTCTTTTTCAACGGGATAGCGCGTCCGGCGCGCACGCCTTCATCGGCGGTGATCACCAGGCGAGAATTGGAGTCGATGATACGTCCGGCGACGGCTTCCGGGGAGAAACCACCGAAGATGACCGAATGCATCGCGCCAATACGGGCGCAGGCCAGCATGGCGACCGCCGCTTCCGGCACCATCGGCATATATATGGCCACCACATCACCTTTTTTAATGCCTAAATCCAGTAACGTATTGGCAAAACGACAGACATCGCGATGCAGCTCGCGGTAGGTAATATGTTTGCTTTGGCTGGCGTCGTCGCCTTCCCAGATGATGGCGGTACGATCGCCATTTGCCTGCAGGTGACGGTCAAGGCAGTTCGCCGCCAGGTTTAGCGTGCCATCCTCATACCATTTAATAGAGACGTTGCCTGGCGCAAACGAGGTGTTCTTCACCTGGCTGTACGGCTTGATCCAATCAAGAATCTTTCCCTGCTCGCCCCAAAATGTGTCGGGTTCGTTAACAGATTGCTGGTACTTCGCTTCGTACTGCTCCGGATTTATCAGGCAACGATCCGCAATGTTTGCGGGAATAGCGTGTTTATGTATTTGGCTCATGGCTTTTGTTCTCCTTGTAGGATGTTAATAATATGTCGCACAAACGTTAAATGTAGGGGCTTTGCGAGTTTTGTTTAGTATTTGGGCGGCAGATCACGCAATAAACGAATTGTGCAAATTAGCGACAAACTGAATTTTGAAGAGAACTAGCAAAAATTGATTAATTCTCGCGATAACATGGGGTTATCTGAGAATTGTTGAAAAGGTGATCTGTCTCAGAATTAAACAAAAGAGTGAGTGGTTTGAGGGGGTAACTAACTCTAAAGTGGTATTTTACATACACTTACAATTGATTAAAGACAACATTTTCAGTGTGGTTTCTTGTTACAAATTGGGGGGAGCAATGTCATGACAGTATTCGTGTGGTTGCTGTTATGGAAAACAATAAAAGAACCGCCATTGCAGATAATGGCGTCATCTGGATGAGACCCCTATGGCAAGGACAAAATCACGCGTACGCCGTTTCTTCAGCCTGTTATTACCTTTATTATTTATCTCTGCTGTTCACGCTGAACAAACTCCTGTACCCGCAAAGACCGTCACCGTTGAAGCGAAGAATGAAACCTTCGCCCCTCAGCATCCCGATCAATACCTCTCCTGGAAAGCCACGTCTGAGCAATCAGCCCGTGAAGATGCGCTGGCAGAAGATCCGCGTCTGGTGATCCTGTGGGCGGGATATCCATTCTCGCGCGATTACAACAAACCGCGCGGGCACGCGTATGCGGTGACCGATGTACGTGAAACCTTACGTACCGGCGCACCTAAAACGGCAGAAGACGGCCCGCTGCCGATGGCTTGCTGGAGCTGTAAAAGCCCGGATGTGGCGCGTCTGATCCAGAAAGACGGTGAGGATGGTTACTTCCACGGTAAATGGGCGCGCGGCGGTCCGGAAATTGTTAACAACCTCGGTTGTGCAGATTGCCATAACACCGCGTCGCCGGACTTCGCCAAAGGCAAGCCTGAGCTGACGCTGTCGCGTCCTTACGCTGAGCGCGCGATGGAAGCCATCGGCAAACCGTTTGAGAAAGCCGGTCGCTTTGATCAGCAATCCATGGTCTGCGGCCAGTGCCACGTGGAGTACTACTTCGACGGTAAGAACAAAGCCGTTAAGTTCCCGTGGGATGAGGGCATGAAAGTCGAGAACATGGAGAAATACTACGACACCATCGCCTTCTCTGACTGGACTAACTCTCTGTCCAAAACCCCGATGCTGAAAGCGCAGCACCCAGAATATGAAACCTGGAGCGCGGGCATTCACGGTAAGAACAACGTGACCTGTATCGACTGCCACATGCCGAAAGTGCAAAACGCGGAAGGTAAGATCTATACCGATCACAAGATTGGTAATCCGTTCGATAACTTCGCCCAGACCTGTGCGAACTGCCATACCCAGGACAAAGCGTCCCTGCAAAAAGTGGTCGCCGAGCGTAAACAGGCCATTCATGACCTGAAAATCAAGGTTGAAGATCAACTGGTACATGCGCACTTCGAAGCGAAAGCCGCATGGGATGCGGGTGCGACCGAAGCGGAAATGAAGCCGATTCTGGAAGATATCCGTCACGCACAATGGCGCTGGGACCTGTCTATCGCCTCACACGGTATTCACATGCATGCGCCGGAAGAAGGTCTGCGGATGCTGGGTAGCGCAATGGATAAAGCCGCCGACGCACGTACCAAACTGGTTCGTCTGCTGGCGACCAAAGGCATCACGCATGAAATCCCGTTACCGGATATCTCTACCAAAGAGAAAGCCCAGGCGGCGATTGGTCTGAACATGCAGCAAATCAATGCTGAGAAGCAGGACTTCATCAAAACGGTGATTCCGCAGTGGGAAGAGCAGGCGCGTAAAAACGGTCTGTTAAGCCAATAACCCCATTTCGCCCCGTAAGGGGCGGATAACTCAACGGAGTGAATATGAGCGTATTACGTTCGTTATTAACTGCTGGGGTGCTGGCGTCAGGCCTGTTCTGGAGCCTGAGTGGAATCACTGCCACGCCAACGCCGCAGGAGTCGGATCAACGCTGGACGGTTACTCAGCAGCGTAATCCGGATGCTGCCTGTCTGGATTGTCACAAGCCGGATACCGAAGGCATGCATGGTAAACATGCGCAAGTCATTAACCCGAACAACAAACTGCCGGTCACCTGCACCAACTGTCACGGCCAGCCGTCACCGAACCACCGCGAAGGGGTGAAGGATGTGATGCGCTTTAATGAGCCAATGTATAATGTGGAGCAGCAGAACAGCGTCTGTATGTCCTGTCACCTGCCTGAGCAGTTGCAAAAAGCGTTCTGGCCGCACGATGTCCACGTCACAAAAGTGGCGTGCGCCAGTTGTCACTCACTGCATCCGAAGCAAGACACGATGCAGACGTTAAGCGATAAAGGACGGATCAAGATTTGCGTCGATTGCCACAGCGATCAGCGTAACAATCCGAACTTTAACCCGGCGTCGGTTCCGTTGCTTAAGGAGCATCCATGAGTTGCTCTCGTCGCCAGTTTATCACCGGCGTCGGCGCGCTGGTGGCAGTGAGCGGGACGGCGGGACGCGTTGTGGCGAAGACGCTAAATATCAATGGCGTGCGTTACGGAATGGTACACGATGAGTCATTATGCATCGGCTGCACGGCCTGCATGGATGCTTGTCGGGAAGTCAACAACGTACCGGAAGGCGTATCGCGTCTGACGATTATTCGCAGCGAGCCGCAGGGGACGTTTCCTGATGTGAAATATCGCTTTTTCCGCCACTCGTGCCAGCATTGCGACCATGCCCCCTGCGTTGACGTCTGCCCGACGGGGGCATCGTATCGCGATGCCGCCAACGGCATTGTGGATGTGAACCCTGATCTTTGCGTTGGCTGTCAGTACTGTATCGCCGCGTGTCCTTATCGCGTGCGCTTTATCCATCCGGTGAGCAAAACGGCGGATAAATGCGATTTCTGCCGGAAAACCAACCTGAAAGCGGGCAAACAGCCCGCCTGCGTTGAGTCATGCCCGACGAAGGCGCTGACGTTTGGTAATCTGGACGATCCCAACAGCGATATCTCCCGTTTGTTGCAGCAGAAAACCACCTACCGTTACAAACTGGCGCTGGGCACAAAACCGAAGGTCTACCGCGTTCCCTTTAAATATGGGGAGGTGAGCCAATGACACCCGCTTCTGCATTTCATTTTGAATCACTGGTGTGGGACTGGCCCATCGCCATCTATCTATTCCTGATTGGCATCTCCGCCGGACTGGTTACGTTGGCGATTCTGCTGCGTCGCTTCCATCCTGAGGCGGGCGGTTCGGACAGCACGCTGCTGCGCACCACGCTGGTGTTAGGGCCGGGGGCGATTATCTTCGGTCTGCTGATTCTGGTATTCCACCTGACGCGGCCATGGACCTTCTGGAAACTGATGTTCCACTACAGCTTCACCTCGGTGATGTCGATGGGGGTCATGCTGTTCCAGTTGTATATGGTGGTGCTGGTGCTGTGGCTGGCAAAAATCTTTGAAAAAGAGGTGATTGCCCTGCAACAACGCTGGCTGCCGCGGTTAGGGATCGTGCAGAAAGCGCTGACGCTGATAACGCCGTTTCATCGTGCGCTGGAGACGTTAATGCTGGTGCTGGCGGTTCTGCTTGGGGCGTACACCGGTTTTTTGCTCTCGGCGCTGAAGTCCTACCCATTCCTGAATAACCCGATCCTGCCGGTACTGTTCCTGTTCTCCGGGATCTCCTCCGGCGCGGCGGTGGCGCTGATCGCCATGGCGTTACGCCATCGTAGCAATCCGCACAGCACTGAAGCGCACTTTGTGCATCGCATGGAGGTCCCGGTGGTATGGCTGGAGATCTTCCTGCTGGCGGCGTTCTTCGTCGGTCTGGCGCTGGGCGATGACGGCAAAATGCGCGCGCTGGCGGCGGCGCTGGGCGGCGGATTCTGGACCTGGTGGTTTTGGCTTGGCGTAGCTGGGCTTGGGCTGATACTGCCGATGCTGCTAAAACCCTGGGCCAACCGCAGTTTGACGTTTCATGGCGTGCTGGCAGTCTGCGGCGCCAGCCTGACCGGCGTACTGCTGCTGCGCTTTTTCATTCTCTATGCGGGTCAGCTAACCGTTGCGTAAGGTGATATCTGGACGTTCTCCTTCCTGAAGCCGGTTTTCTGGCACTGTTATTAAGCCTCGGGGTCAACGTGTTGACCCCACTTGCCGTGTTGGTGGGTGTCCGCCAGCGCTGGCAGGGCGTGATGCGCCTGGCAAGCGTGGGCGTATGGACGCAGTTTGCGCTGCTGCTGCTGGCTTTTGCCATTCTGGTATTCTGTTTTCTGACCAGCGACTTTTCGGTGGTCTATGTTGCTCAGCACAGCTACAGCCTGCTGCCGTGGGGATTAAAACTGGCGGCGGTTTGGGGCGGCCATGAAGGGTCGCTGCTGTTGTGGGTGCTCTTTCTTTCCGGCTGGAGCGCGCTGTTCGCTCTGTGCTATCGGCGTGATTCTGATCCACTGTTTCCGCTGACGCTCAGCGTCCTGTCAATGGTGACGGCCCTGTTGCTGCTGTTTGTGGTGGTCTGGTCCGATCCCTTCGTGCGTATTTTCCCGCCTGCTATAGAAGGACGGGACCTTAACCCGATGCTGCAACATCTTGGGTTAATCCTCCACCCGCCGCTGCTGTACCTGGGTTACGGTGGTTTGATGGTAGCCGCGGGCGTGGCGCTGGCCTCGCTGCTGCGCGGTGACTTTAACGCGCAGAGCGCCTGGGTGTGCTGGCGCTGGGCGCTGCCCGGCTGGTGCGCGCTGACGCTGGGGATAATCCTCGGTTCCTGGTGGGCCTACTGCGAGCTGGGCTGGGGGGGGTGGTGGTTCTGGGACCCGGTCGAAAATGCCTCCTTATTACCCTGGCTCTCCGCCAGCGCGTTGCTGCATAGCCTGTACATCACGCGCCAGCGTGGGATCTTCCGCCACTGGTCGCTGCTGCTGGCGATCGTCACGCTGATCTTATCGCTGCTGGGGACGCTGATTGTGCGTTCCGGCATTCTTGTTTCGGTACATGCCTTTGCGTTGGATAACGTGCGCGCCGCGCCGCTGTTTGCGCTGTTTAGCGTATTGAGCCTGGCGTCGCTGGGGTTGTACGCCTGGCGAGGCCAGCAAATTCGCCAGAATGCGCGTTTTGGCGGCTGGTCGCGCGAGATGCTGATTCTGGTCGCGCTATTACTTTTTTGCGCGGTGCTACTGATTGTGCTGATTGGCACGCTCTATCCGATGATTTACGGGTTGTTCGGCTGGGGAAGGCTCTCCGTTGGCGCGCCGTACTTTAACCGCGCCACGCTGCCGTTTGGGCTGCTGATGCTGCTGGTTATCGTGCTGGCAACGATCAGAAGCCGCAAAGTCTCTTTGCGTTGTCAGCTTCCGGCACTGCTGGCGCATGCCGGGGTATTGGTATTTGCGGCTGGGATCGTTTTTTCCAGCGGTAGTCGTCAGGAGATAAGCCTGAATCTGAGCCCCGGGCAGCAGGTCGCGCTTGCGGGCTACATTTAATGAGATGGTCACTCCCTCCTTCCCGGTATTATGCTGAGGACAGGCTTTCATTCGGAGAACTATCATGGAAAACATTGCGCTCATTGGTATCGATCTGGGTAAAAACTCTTTCCATATTCATT
>NZ_JAPPTE010000017.1:0-125376 GCF_026719375.1 Citrobacter sp. W9
CAGTGCCGCTTCGCTTTTTCTCAGCGGCGCGGGGTGTGCATATTACGCTATCCCGCTTCAGAGTCAAGCGTTTATTTACGCTTTTCTCCGCTGACCCGGCGGCGTGTAATCCGTTGTTCCGTGTCAGTGGAGGCGCATTATAGGGAGTTATTTCAGGCTGACAAGGGGAAATTCAAAATAATCCTCCGAGTGCGCATTTTTTCATCAAAACCAATTAAACCGCCAGTTTTTCGAGCGTTTTGAAGCCATAACGTTGCAGCACGGGCAATAATTGTTCGGCTTCTGTCGTCATCGCCATACAGAATGCGACATTCTCATCGGTTGATTTCGCGTCGGGCGCTTCATGTTCTAATAACCAGGCCGTGCGACGCGCAATCGCGGCCCCCGAATCCACCAGTCGCGTCCCCTCGGGCAGGACCTGTAAAAGTTCTTCCTGTAATAGAGGGAAATGGGTGCAGCCCAGCACCACCGTGTCGGGTGGTTCCGACATCCGCAGCCACGGACGTAGAATGCGGCGCAACTCCTCCAGAGAGACCGTTTCGCCGTGCAGCTTCGCTTCCGCCAGTTCTACCAGCTCGGCAGACCCCAACATCGCAATCTGACATTCGTTAGCAAACCGCGCAATCAACTCATGGGTATACGACCGCTTCACCGTCGCACGTGTAGCGAGCAGTCCCACAACGCCATTCGCCGTGAGTCGCGCCGCCGGTTTAATAGCAGGAACGACGCCTACAACCGGGAAGGCAAATTTCGCACGTAATGCAGGAAGCGACACAGTGCTTGCGGTATTACACGCGATGACCGCAAGAGAGAGTGGATAGCGCTGCTGGACCGCAGTCACAATCTCAACAACACGCTCGACGATAAATTCCTCGCTCTTCTCACCATAAGGAAAGGCGACATTATCAAAAGCGTATATATAGTGGAGATCCGGCAGCAGACTGCGGATCTCATTGTAGACCGACAACCCACCGACGCCGGAATCAAACACCAGCACGGTGGGACGTGGATCAGAAGGTGTAGCTGCCAGACAAGGTGTATTCCCGCCCTGCAGTTGCGTAGCCATAAACTGTCTCGTAATCTTTATCGAACAGGTTGGCGATTTTACCACGAACAGTCAGCTGTGAGGTGATTGGATATGCCACTGTCAGATCCCACAGGCTCACTCCCCCCATTTTTACCGGCTGATTGGTGACGAAGTCCGTGTCATAACGCGTTCCCAGATAATGATAGGTCAGGCCCCAGTCAAAATCGTAAACCTGCCAGTCAAGCTGGTACTTCACCTGCTGTTTAGAACGACGCGCCAGTGGTTTATCGGTAATCGCATTTCGTGCATCAACGTAATCGTAGCTCAGGGTGTGCGCCAGCGGCCCGGTATCAAAGTTTGCTGTCGCTTCGACACCTTTAATACGTACTTTGCCTTCGTTAAAGTATTTCTCGGTATGTGGGTCGTAATCGATCATGTTATCGATATCGTTGCGATATCCTGACAAACGCCAGTTCACATCCGCCGTCAGCCCTTCAAACGCCCCTTCCCACTGCTTACTCTCTTCAGGATCCAGATTCGAATTGCCGTAATAGCCATGCAACTGCCCGAGATTTGGTGCTTTGTAGGAAGTACCGTAGGAGGCAATAAAGCGATAACCTTCAATAAACTCCCATCCGGCGCTGGTTTGCCATGTACCATGGCGACCAAACTCGGAGTTATCATCACTGCGCGCCGCACCTTCAAAGGTAAAGTCACCCAGTTGCTGCAACCCGGTGAGATAGAGGCCAGTGTTACGCTGGTCGTAACCGTCCGTGACATACGCGGTGCCAGGCTCCGTAGTTTGCTTTTGCCAGTCGACGCCCGCGCCCACATTACCGTGGCCAACCACCATACTGTTCGACCACTGAACATTATATTGCTTCATCTCATCCAGTGTGGCCGAGGAGTCATAGCGGCCATAATCCGGATCATAGTTGTAGTCTTTACTGTGGCTATAGCTGGAAACCAGCTGTGACTGGATAATTTCACCATTGAAGCGCAGTCCGGCATCCCAGCTTTGGCTATAGAGTTTTCGGGTATCGACCAGTGGTGAGTTCGGAGAATAGTACGAATCGTAATTCGTGCGGTTATCATAACCGTAGCCACGAACAAACCCGCTCCAGGTGTCAGAGAAGTTGTGTTCCAGCGCGCCATATAGCGTCTTACTTAAGAAGCCGTCTTTGTCGGGTTGAGCCTGAGAGCCAGTACTACCGTAAGCCACGACATCAAAGCCTTTGGTATAGGCATAATCGCCCATCAACGTGACACGCGTATTTTCACCTAACTGTTGTTGGGTTGAGACATCGTAATTCTGGTAGCCATTGCTTCCCACGCCAGCGGTCAGTTCCGTCCCCGGCTTTTCGCGCGTCGTAATGATATTCACCACGCCGCCGATCGCATCAGAACCATAAATAGCCGAACGCGGCCCACGAATGTACTCAATACGTTGTACCAACGATACCGGGAACTGGCTAAGATCGGCTGCGCCGCTAACCCCTGCCAGGTTCAGACGCACACCGTCAATCAGCACCAGAACATGGCTGGCGTTGGTGCCGCGAATAGAAATAGACGAATTTTGTCCCATACCACCGTATTGGGCGATATCCACGCCTGGCAAGCGACGAAGCACATCATTCACGGAGGTAGATTGCCAGCGGTCGATATCCTGACGCGTAACAACGGTGATAGGAGCAAGTACTGCGCTACGAGGCTGCTGAAAACGGTTGGCAGTGACGACGAGAGTATCTGGGCTAGCATCCTGTGCCCAACCAGAAAATGCCGTGACGGAAAGCGCCGTCCACAGCAACGATTTTTTAATCATTGTAAAGCATCCACAATATAAGAAGGATGCCGCAGGTCCCACCGATAGTACGCGATGATGAAAACCAGATGCGACGTTAGCCGGCAGGTCTTCGGGCTTGGAGGCGACTTAAAGAGACGATGACTTCCCACGGCAAGCCGCAGTGTCTGCACCAGGTGCGCTCATCTCCTACCTTCCTTACCGCTGCGCGTCAGCTCCAGATTCACACTGGATTCCCTTTTAACTCACAGGACCGGAAAACGGATGCTACAGTTTGTTACAACCCACTGTCCAGACTGTGTATCACAATATCGGAAATCATCAATGACTGGACATCTGTTGAGCAATCCCTACAATCCCCGCGTACTTTTATTTTTCAGGACGCATCATGACCCCCGAACATCTTCCGACAGAACAGTACGACGCGCAGTTAGCTGAAAAAGTGGTGCGTCTGCAGAGCTTAATGACACCGTTTTATGCACAGGCTCCGGAAGTGTTTCGCTCACCGGTCAGTCACTACCGTATGCGTGCCGAATTCCGGCTGTGGCATGACGGTGATGACCTGTACCACATCATGTTCGATCAACAGACGAAAAGCCGTATTCGCGTCGACAGCTTCCCGGCGGCCAGCGAGCTTATCAATACGCTGATGACGGCAATGATTGAAAGGGTACGCAACAACCGTGTCCTGCGCCACAAACTGTTCCAGATTGATTACCTCACCACCCTGAGCGATCAAGCGGTCGTCTCGATGCTGTACCATAAAAAGCTGGATGACGAATGGCGTCATGAAGCCGAAGCGCTACGGGACGCGCTGCGTGCGCAAAACCTGAACGTGCATCTGATTGGCCGGGCCACCAAAACCAAAATCGAGCTGGACCAGGACTATATTGACGAACGCTTGCCAGTCGCGGGGAAAGAGATCATCTATCGCCAGGTTGAGAACAGCTTCACCCAACCCAATGCCGCGATGAATATTCAGATGCTGGAATGGGCGATTGATGTCACCAAAGATTCCCAAGGCGACCTGCTTGAGCTGTACTGCGGTAATGGCAACTTCTCATTAGCGCTGGCGCAAAATTTCAACCGCGTGCTGGCGACTGAAATCGCCAAACCATCCGTGGCGGCTGCCCAGTACAACATTGCGGCTAACCATATTGATAACGTACAAATTATCCGCATGGCGGCAGAAGAGTTTACTCAGGCGATGAATGGGGTTCGCGAGTTCAACCGTTTGCAGGGGATCGATCTGAAGAGCTACCAGTGTGAAACCATTTTCGTTGACCCGCCGCGTAGCGGTCTGGACAGCGAAACGGAGAAAATGGTACAGGCGTATCCGCGGATTCTGTACATCTCCTGCAACCCGGAAACGCTGTGTAAGAATCTGGAAACGTTAAACCAGACGCACAATGTTTCACGTCTGGCTCTGTTCGATCAGTTCCCGTATACGCACCATATGGAGTGTGGCGTGTTACTGACCGCGAAGTAAGTGATGTCCTGGCCGGGCTTGCCCGGCCTACAAATATTATTCCGCAATTTCCTGCTTACGATTACGCACTTTAACGCCGATCCAGAACACCAGAATCACCGACAGTACCGCCGGGAAGAAGTTAGAACCAATATCCGGATATTCAGCGCGTACCACGGTGCTGTACAACAGAACACCGAGAATAAAACAGGCGGCGGCCAGGCCTGGTAGCCCCACAGGCATGGTGCGGTTCTGATAGCGTTGATGCAGACAATAAACCGTCAGCACCAGCGAAATAATCGGGAATACTGAGAATGGCACAATGGAGCTAAACAGCGCCGCAAATGTGCCATTGATCGATAAGCCAGCAACCAGCGCCAGCAGCAGCGTACCTTTATCTTGACCTGACTGTTTCATTGCTCGTCCTTCTCGTTACTCGGAGTGGTGCGTCATCTTCTCTTGTTCACGGCGGTACCAATAAAATGCGCCTTTCGCGATCATGCGTAGTTGCAATACCAGCCGCTCTTCCAGCTGTCGACGCTGTTCAGCGCCAACATCCAGTGCTTCTGCCCCGGCGCTGAACACAATCGTTACCATGGCTTCGGCCTGCGCTTCAGTAAACGCACGGGGCATATGGTTTTCGAGTTCCAGATAGTCCGCAAGTTCCGCAATGAAGTGCTGAATTTCACGTGCGACCGCTGCACGAAACGCTGCGGAGGTTCCCGAACGCTCGCGCAATAATAAACGGAAGGCGTTGGGATTGTTGCCGATGAATTCCATAAATGTTGAGACCGAGGTACGGATCACACTCCCGCCTTTGGCGATACGCTGACGCGCCTGCCGCATCAACTGACGCAGCATCAGACCACTTTCGTCCACCATCGTCAGCCCGAGCTCATCCACATCGCGGAAATGGCGATAAAACGAGGTTGGCGCAATGCCCGCTTCACGAGCAACTTCTCGTAAACTGAGACTGGCAAAACTACGCTCAGCACTGAGTTGACTAAATGCAGCCTCTACCAGCGAACGCCGGGTTTTCTCTTTTTGTTGCGCTCTAACGCCCATCACGATGTCTGAATCCTTCCACATACCTTGCTGGCACTATACCAGAGATTAGGCGGTTGGCATGGCTTTGTTAATGATTGTTTACGCGCAGTTTGTGCTTCGACTTCGCAAAAAAGCACAACGATAATTGGGTTATCCCGACAACGATGTTACTATTCTGTTGCTTTTATGTATAAGAACAGGTAAGCCTGACCATGTCACATTCCTACGATTACGATGCAATAGTAATAGGTTCCGGTCCCGGCGGCGAAGGCGCTGCAATGGGTCTGGTTAAACAGGGAGCGCGCGTCGCGGTGATTGAGCGCTATCATAACGTCGGCGGAGGCTGTACCCACTGGGGCACCATCCCGTCGAAAGCACTCCGCCACGCCGTCAGCCGTATTATTGAATTCAATCAGAACCCACTTTACAGCGACCATTCCCGACTTCTCCGTTCTTCCTTCGCCGATATTCTCAACCATGCTGATAACGTGATTAATCAGCAAACGCGCATGCGGCAAGGTTTTTACGAGCGTAATCACTGCGAGATTTTGCAGGGAAATGCCCGTTTTGTTGACGAACACACTATCGCCCTGGAATGCCACGACGGCACGGTGGAAACGCTGACCGCGGATAAGTTCGTGATCGCCTGCGGTTCACGCCCTTATCGCCCTGTTGACGTCGACTTTTCGCATCCCCGCATTTATGACAGCGACTCCATCCTGAGTCTGCACCACGAACCTCGCCACGTTCTGATTTATGGCGCAGGGGTTATTGGCTGTGAATATGCGTCGATCTTCCGTGGAATGGACGTCAAAGTTGATTTAATCAACACCCGCGATCGTCTGCTGGCGTTCCTTGATCAAGAGATGTCCGACTCGCTCTCTTACCACTTCTGGAACAGCGGTGTGGTTATTCGCCACAACGAAGAGTACGAGAAGATTGAAGGTTGCGATGACGGCGTCATCATGCACCTGAAATCCGGTAAAAAACTGAAGGCTGACTGTCTGCTGTACGCCAATGGCCGCACCGGTAATACCGATTCGCTGGCGCTGGAAAATATTGGTCTGAAAACCGACAGCCGTGGGCAGCTCAAAGTGAATAGCATGTACCAGACGGCACTGCCGCACGTGTATGCCGTAGGGGATGTGATCGGCTATCCGAGTCTGGCATCGGCGGCCTACGATCAGGGACGCATTGCCGCCCAGGCACTGGTGAAAGGCGAAGCCACCGCGCATCTGATCGAAGATATCCCAACCGGGATTTATACCATTCCTGAAATCAGCTCCGTTGGTAAAACCGAACAGCAGCTTACGGCGATGAAAGTCCCATACGAAGTTGGCCGCGCCCAGTTTAAACATCTGGCACGTGCGCAAATCGTGGGCATGAGTGTCGGCACGTTGAAGATTCTGTTCCATCGCGAAACCAAAGAGATTCTGGGGATCCACTGCTTTGGGGAACGCGCGGCCGAAATTATTCACATCGGTCAGGCGATAATGGAGCAAAAAGGTGGTGGTAACACCATCGAGTACTTCGTTAACACCACCTTTAACTACCCAACCATGGCGGAAGCCTATCGGGTAGCGGCGCTAAATGGCTTAAACCGCCTGTTTTAACGCACTGTCGAAATGGCCATCCATTGATCCACGGATGGCCTCTGCCAGCTGTTCATAACGGCTGCGCAGCGGCGAACCTGGGCGATACACCAGGCCAATCGTGCGGCGCGGTTCTGGCTTAATGCATGGCAGATAGACAACACCATCACGCTTGCGCTCCGACGGAACAGCCAGCGCAGGCAGTAACGTAATACCGCTACCTGCCGCCACCATATTGCGCAGCGTTTCCAGACTGGTTGCCCGGAAATGGGTATCTTCATCAGCACCAGCTTCAAAGCAGAAGCCCATGGCCTGATCGCGCAGGCAGTGGCCGTCTTCCAGCATCAGCAGTTTTTCACCCGCCAGATCGGACATCGGTACACAGTCACGGTTTGCCCATGGATGATCTTCATAGATCGCCAGCATCATAGGCTCATCAAATAACGGTACTTCGATGAATGCCTCACTCTCTTTCACCAACGCCAGAATCACGCAGTCGAGCTTACCGCTATCCAGTTGCGCCAACAGCTGATGCGTCTGCGCCTCATGCAGATACATTTCCAGTTTTGGGAAGGTCTGGTGCAACATAGGAATAATATGCGGCAGCAGGTATGGCCCCACCGTTGGGATCAAACCAATATGCAGCGGGCCAGACATCGTCTCGCCTTGTTGGCTTGCCATCTCCTTGAGCACTTTGACCTCGCGCAGCACGGTGCGCGCCTGATCCACCAGCAGCAGACCTGCCTGAGTGAACAGCACCTTGCGACTCGTACGCTCCAGCAACATGACGCCCAGCTCATCTTCCAGCTTACGGATCTGCCCGCTCAGCGTTGGCTGGCTCACGTGGCAGGAGTCTGCCGCCCGTCGGAAGTGACGATGTTCGGCAAGCGCCACCAGGTATTCAAGATCACGAATATTCATTATTCATCCTCCATCGCCACGATAGTTCGTAGCGATAGGTAGCATAGCAACGAACGATTATCCCTATCAAGCTTTCTGTTTAATAATGCACCACAGAAACGGAACGGTACCCCTTTAACCCTTGAAGCTACTGTCCGTTTAGAGAGTTTCTCTCATACTCGAAATAACTAAAGCCA
This sequence comes from Citrobacter sp. W9, assembly GCF_026719375.1. Lineage (NCBI taxonomy): Bacteria > Pseudomonadati > Pseudomonadota > Gammaproteobacteria > Enterobacterales > Enterobacteriaceae > Citrobacter > Citrobacter sp. W9. The sequence continues at coordinate 8,033 of NZ_JAPPTE010000017.1, forward strand.
ACGTGAACTTTTGCGGACCTTGCGTCCGCATTTTTTTTGCATAAAAAAGCCCGGCGAGATGCCAGGCTCTGATCACTGTTTGCCTGATGGCGCTATGCTTATCAGGCCTACAAAGACAAAAGTTACGCCAGACGCGCCTTCGCGTAATCAATCGCCTGTGCGACCTGCTGTGGCGACACGCCGCCTTTCGCCGCACGTTTGTCCAGACACGATTGGAGAGAAAGGATCGGGTAAACGTCATCGCCAATGACCGGACTGAACTTCTGTAAGTCGGTCAGCGACAACGATTCCAGCGGTTTGCCCTGACGAATCGCCTCAACCACCGTTTCGCCCACAATGTGGTGCGCTTCGCGGAACGGCACGCCTTTCGCTACCAGATAGTCCGCCAGTTCAGTAGCGTTGGCATAACCCTGCTGCGCCGCTTCCTGACAACGCGGACGTTTCACCTGAATGCCATCCAGCACCAGCGCGGCCATATGCAGACAATCCAGCCAGGTGTCGAGCGCATCGAACAGCCCTTCTTTGTCTTCCTGCATATCTTTGTTATACGCCAGCGGCAGGCCTTTTAAGGTCATCATCATCCCGGTCAACGCCCCCTGCACGCGACCGCATTTACCACGGATTAATTCCAGCGCATCCGGATTTTTCTTCTGCGGCATCAGGGATGAACCAGAGGTCACTCGATCGGACAGCTCGACAAAGCCTGCTTCACCGGTATTAAAGAAAATCAGGTCTTCAGCAAAACGCGACAGGTGCACCATGCCGATAGAAGCGTCGGAGAGTAACTCCAGCACGTGGTCACGATCGGAAACGCTGTCCAGACTGTTGCGCGTTGCCGAAGCAAAGCCCAGCCAGCCGGCCAGTTGTTCGCGATCGATTTCATATGCCGTACCCGCCAGCGCGCCGCAGCCCAGAGGACTGACGTCCAGACGCTTAAGCGCATCCTGCAGACGGCTCTCATCACGCGCCAGCATTTCGACATAGGCCAGGCACCAGTGAGCAAACGTCACCGGCTGCGCACGTTGCAGGTGGGTGTAACCCGGCATAACGGCGTCCTGGTTATTCTCCGCCGTCACCACCAGCGCACTTTGCAACTGACGGTTGGCAGAGAGTAATTCAATAACCATGTCTTTACACCACAGTTTAAGGTCGGTCGCGACCTGATCATTACGGCTACGCCCGGTATGCAGTTTTTTACCAAGCTGGCCGACTTTATCAATCAGCTTACCTTCCACCCAACTGTGAATATCTTCGGCATCGCTTTGCAGGATCTGTTGCGGGTTGGCACGCACCTCTTCCAGCAGCGTGTTCAGCGCCTCTTCCAGTTGCAGCTGTTCATCAGCAGTCAGTACGCCGACCGTTACCAACGCTTTGGACCAGGCCACAGAGCCGACAATATCCTGTTCTGCCAGGCGGTAGTCAAAACGCAACGAGTCGTTGAACTGTTTGAACCGCTGATCTGCTGCCTGTGTAAAACGCCCACCCCAAAGTGCCATAACATGCTTCCTTAAATTCTTTTAATTTCAATGCCGGATGGCGCTACGCTTATCCGGCCTACAGGTTCTGTTCACGTAGGCCCGATAAGGCGTAGCCGCCATCGGGCATACAAATACTTAAGCCAGAATACGGGTACCGATCGGCGTGCCGTTAAACAACGCCGGGAGTTGCTCTGCATGACGCCAGGAGGCGATATCCACCGGGCGGCCCAGCGTGCGCGCGGCATCCAGCGCCGCATTGACCTTCACGATCATGCCATCGGTAATAATCCCCTGGTCGATCAACTGCTCCGCTTTCGCGGCGGTCATTTCGGCAATACGCTGACCTTTACCATCCAGAATACCGCTCACGTCTGAGAGCAGGATCAGATCCGCACCCAACGTTGCCGCCAGCGCTGTTGCCGCCTGATCGGCGTTAACGTTCATCAGCAGTCCATCTTCAGTGACGCCAATGGAGCTGACTACCGGCAGAAAACCGCTTGCCAGCAGCGTGTTAATTAGCTTAGGCGAACCCGGTTGCGCGAGTCCAACATGACCCAGCTCTTTATCGAGCGGCGTCACTTTTACGCTGTCGCCATCGCCAAGATACAGGCCCACAGAGGCGATTTGATGTTTTTTCGCCCAGGCCAGTAAGGTTTTATTCGCCGTACCCGCCAGGGCGCCAGTGATAATATCTATCTGATCGGCAGGAGTGACGCGCAGGCCGTTTTTCTTTTTGACCGGCAGATTCAACTGCTTCATTAGCTCATCAACCACGCAGCCGCCACCGTGCACAATAATCAGCGGACGCTGATGCGACTCACGATAATTCACCAGTGCGGTAAACAGTCGCTCCAGCGCCTCTTCGCTATCCAGTAAAACGCCGCCCAGCTTGATAATTAATGGATTCATTGTTGCACCCTTAAATAAGAGACTGCGTTTCAGCAAAGCCGAAACGGATATTTGCGCACTGCATCGCCTGTGCCGCCGCGCCTTTTAATAAGTTATCTTCGGTCGCCACCACGATCAGATGCTCTCCCTGCACGGCAAACCCGATGTCACAAAACGGTAAGCCCACCACATTCTTCAGAGCCGGAACGCCTTTGTCGTACAGACGTACCAGTGGTTTATCGCCATAGGCTTGTTGCAGTGTCTGGGCCACCTGCGCATGGGTTACGCCCGCTTTCAGACGGCAGGTGATCGTTTCCAGAATTCCGCGCGGGAAGTTCCCCAGATGCGGAGTGAAAATCACTTCCGCGCCGAGGTGAGTTGCGATTTCCGGCTGATGACGATGGGTAAACACGCCATAGGGCTGCAGGCTCACTTCGCAAAAGCTGTTCGAGATAGCCGCTTTACGGCCTGCCCCGCTGACGCCGCTGGTCGCATTAATCACCGGCCACTGGCTGAGATCCAGCAGTCCGCCGTCAATCAGTGGTTTCAGCGACAACTGCGCCGCCGTCGGATAACAACCCGGTACGGCAACCAGATTCGCTTCTTTCAGTTGCTCTGCGCTCCACTCCGCCAGACCGTACACCGCCTGCTCCAGCAATTCGGGGTGCTGATGGGTAAAGCCATAATATTTTTCATAGAACGCGCTATCGTTAACACGAAACGCGCCTGAAAGATCAAACACCACACATCCGGCCTGCAGAAACTGCGGGGCCAGGTCATGACTGACCTCATGCGCTGTGGCGAGGAACACAATGTCCACCCCTGCGCTAAACTCGCTGATATCCGACATTGGCTGCAACGGTAAATCGACAATGCCTTTCAACTGCGGATGCAAATCGGAGATGAGTTTTCCTGCATCATTGCTTTGCGCTGAGACGGTCAAAGCGGTTATGTTCATATCAGGATGGCGATTTACATAGGTCACAAGCTCTGCGCCGGCATAGCCGCTGGCGCCCACAATCAGCGTATTCAACATCGGGGCAGCTCACCTTCTTAGATTCTGTTGCCAGGTATAAGCCTTTATCACCTCACCTTACACTTGGTGGGTTTTATTACGCTCAACGTTAATGTATTTTTATTCATAAATACTGCATGAATATTGATACTATCATGACCCAAGGTGTGTCAACAATGAAAAACAATTTACCGCCATTTATCGAGATTTACCGCGCTCTGATTGCCACGCCATCGATTAGCGCCACCGAAGAAGCACTGGATCAAAGCAATGCAGGTTTAATCACTCTGCTGGCGGGCTGGTTCAAAGATTTAGGCTTCAATGTAGAGGTTCAGCCGGTCCCCGATACGCGTAATAAATTCAATATGCTGGCGAGCATTGGACAAGGGGCTGGCGGTCTGTTGTTAGCGGGTCATACCGATACCGTGCCGTTTGACGACGGACGCTGGACGCGCGATCCGTTCACCCTGACAGAGCATGACAATAAGCTCTACGGCCTGGGTACGGCAGATATGAAAGGCTTCTTCGCGTTTATCCTCGACGCGCTGCGCGACGTCGACGTAGCGAAGCTGAAAAAGCCCCTCTACATTTTGGCCACTGCCGACGAAGAGACCAGCATGGCGGGGGCGCGCTACTTTTCTGAAACCACCGCTCTGCGCCCGGACTGTGCGATCATTGGCGAACCCACCTCCCTGCAGCCGGTGCGTGCGCACAAAGGGCATATCTCTAATGCAATTCGCATTTTGGGGCAGTCGGGTCACTCAAGCGATCCAGCGCGTGGCGTCAATGCGATTGAACTCATGCATGATGCTATCGGCCATATCATGACTCTGCGCGATGACCTGAAAGAACGCTATCACCATGACGCTTTTACCGTTCCGTACCCGACGTTAAATTTGGGTCATATCCACGGTGGCGACGCCGCCAACCGAATCTGCGCCTGCTGCGAGCTGCATATGGATATTCGCCCGCTGCCCGGCATGACGCTCAACGATCTTAATGGCTTACTTAACGATGCGCTGGCCCCTGTCAGCGAGCGTTGGCCGGGTCGCCTGACGGTGTCGGAACTGCATCCGCCTATTCCTGGCTATGAGTGTCCGCCAGACCATCAGTTGGTTGAAGTCGTCGAAAAACTGCTGGGAGCGCAAACGGAAGTGGTGAACTACTGCACTGAAGCGCCGTTTATCCAGACGCTTTGCCCGACGCTGGTGTTGGGCCCAGGCTCCATTAATCAGGCACATCAGCCAGATGAATACCTGGAAACACGTTTTATTAAGCCAACTCGCGAATTGATCACCCAGGTTGTGCATCATTTCTGCTGGCATTAATCGTTTATAACCTTGCTCATCCTTCGCGGTGAGCAAGGTCATTTATTAACATTTTCATAAGCACAGCTTATTTGATTCGATGTGAATTAAATAACGTAAATTCCCGCCATTTTTTCGTTTGCTGAACCGATTTCGCAGCAATTGACGTCACGAGTTTTACGTGGCTTTATAAAAGACGGCAAAAAAATTAAGTCCGAAAAATTTCACGTTGCAGCAGTGTTGACGGCGGCGCGAAAGATACAGGACATTTACAAAAGAGATGGGGTGTCTGGGTAAATATGAACGAACAATATTCCGCGTTGCGTAGTAATGTCAGTATGCTCGGCAAAGTGCTGGGAGAGACCATTAAGGATGCGCTGGGAGAGCACATTCTTGATCGCGTAGAAACAATCCGTAAGCTGTCCAAATCATCCCGCGCTGGCAATGAAGTCAATCGCCAGGAGCTACTTACGACGCTGCAAAACCTGTCTAACGACGAACTGCTGCCGGTTGCCCGTGCGTTTAGCCAGTTCCTGAACCTGGCCAACACCGCCGAGCAATACCACAGCATTTCGCCCAAAGGCGAAGCAGCCAGCAACCCGGAAGTGATTGCTCGCACTCTGCGTAAATTGAAAGACCAGCCCAATCTCGATGAAGCCACCATCAAAAAAGCCGTGGAGTCACTCTCCCTGGAGCTGGTTCTGACTGCCCACCCGACAGAAATCACCCGTCGTACGTTGATCCATAAAATGGGTGAAGTAAACGCCTGTCTCAAACAGCTTGATAACAAAGATCTCGTCGATTATGAACGCCATCAACTGATGCGCCGTCTGCGCCAGTTGATTGCCCAGTCCTGGCATACGGATGAGATCCGCAAGATACGCCCAAGCCCGGTTGATGAAGCCAAATGGGGCTTCGCCGTGGTCGAAAACAGCCTGTGGGAAGGCGTGCCGAACTATCTGCGCGAACTGAACGAACAGTTAGAAGAGAATCTGGGTTATAAGCTGCCCGTTGATTTTGTTCCGGTTCGCTTTACCTCCTGGATGGGCGGCGACCGTGACGGCAACCCGAACGTGACGGCGGATATCACCCGTCACGTGCTATTGCTCAGCCGTTGGAAAGCCACCGACCTGTTCCTGAAAGACATTCAGTTTCTGATCTCTGAACTGTCGATGGTTGATGCCACGCCGGAACTGCTGGCGCTGGTCGGCGAAGAAGGCGCAGCAGAACCATACCGTTATCTGATGAAAACCCTGCGTTCACGTCTGATGGCAACTCAAGCCTGGCTGGAAGCCCGCCTGAAAGGCGAGAAATTACCGAAACCTGCCGGCCTTCTCACCCAAAACGAACAGCTCTGGGATCCGCTGTACGCGTGTTACCAGTCTCTGCAAGCCTGTGGCATGGGCATCATCGCCAATGGCGAACTGCTCGACACCTTGCGCCGCGTGAAATGTTTCGGCGTGCCGCTGGTACGTATTGATATTCGTCAGGAAAGCACCCGCCACACTGAAGCGCTGGGCGAACTGACCCGGTATCTGGGCATTGGCGACTACGAAAATTGGTCAGAAGCGGATAAACAGGCTTTCTTGATCCGCGAACTGAACTCCAAGCGTCCGCTTCTGCCACGTAACTGGGAACCAAGCAATGACACCCGCGAAGTGCTCGACACCTGCCGCGTCATTGCCGAAGCTCCGTATGGCTCCATTGCCGCCTATGTTATCTCGATGGCGAAAACGCCGTCCGATGTATTGGCCGTACATCTGCTGCTGAAAGAAGCCGGGATCGGTTTTGCTATGCCGGTGGCGCCGCTGTTTGAAACACTGGACGACCTCAACAATGCTGATGACGTCATGTCCCAGCTCTTGAATATTGACTGGTACCGCGGCTTTATTCAGGGCAAACAGATGGTCATGATTGGCTACTCTGACTCCGCAAAAGACGCGGGGGTGATGGCGGCCTCCTGGGCGCAATATCAGGCTCAGGACGCGCTGATCAAAACGTGTGAAAAAGCCGGCATCGAGCTGACGCTGTTCCATGGCCGCGGTGGTTCCATTGGCCGCGGCGGCGCGCCTGCGCATGCCGCACTGCTTTCTCAACCGCCTGGCAGCCTGAAAGGTGGCCTGCGCGTGACGGAACAAGGTGAGATGATCCGCTTTAAGTATGGCCTGCCGGAAGTGACCATCAGCAGCCTGTCGCTATATACCGCAGCCATCCTTGAGGCCAACCTGTTACCGCCGCCAGAGCCGAAGGATAACTGGCGCCATATCATGGATGAGCTTTCTGATATCTCGTGTGAGCTCTACCGTGGATATGTACGTGAAAACAAAGACTTCGTCCCTTACTTCCGCTCCGCAACCCCAGAGCAGGAACTGGGTAAATTGCCGCTCGGCTCACGTCCGGCAAAACGCCGCCCGACTGGTGGGGTAGAGTCTCTGCGCGCCATTCCATGGATCTTTGCCTGGACGCAGAACCGCCTGATGCTCCCGGCATGGCTGGGGGCAGGCACCGCGCTGCAAAAAGTGGTGGAAGACGGTAAGCAAAGCGAACTCGAAGCAATGTGCCGCGACTGGCCATTCTTCTCCACACGCCTTGGCATGCTGGAAATGGTTTTCGCTAAAGCAGACCTGTGGCTGGCTGAATACTACGATCAACGTCTGGTCAAAAAAGAGTTGTGGCCGCTCGGCGAAGAACTGCGTCAGCGCCTGGAAGCAGATATCGACGTCGTGCTGGCGATTGCCAATGACTCACATTTGATGGCCGACCTGCCGTGGATTGCCGAGTCCATCCAGTTAAGGAATGTTTATACCGATCCGCTGAACGTTTTACAGGCAGAGCTGTTACACCGCTCGCGCCTGGCGGAAGAGCAAGGCAATGCGCCAGATCCACGCGTTGAACAAGCGCTGATGGTAACCATCGCAGGTGTTGCTGCCGGTATGCGCAATACAGGCTAACGTCCCCCTCCCGTCGCCTTCGTGCTATTGCGCGAAGGCGACATCAAAAATCGCTGTTATAACAGCTTCATTTTCAATATATTCCCGCCTGAATTTATTCATTTAATGAATGGATCATCAACAAAACGCGTTTTTTAACATCGCGACGCTTCAGTTCCTCTTAATATTTACCCGCTACTCTTGGCGACACGATTAAAGACAGGCTCACACTATGCAATCCTTACAACCCCAGTCTAAACCTGCATTTAGCTGGAAAGCCCTGGGTTGGGCGCTCCTCTATTTTTGGTTTTTTTCCTCATTACTGCAGGCCGTTATCTACTTTAGCGGCTACAGCGGATCTACCGGTTTACGCGACTCCTTGCTATTCAGTTCGCTGTGGTTGATTCCGGTATTTTTATTTCCAAACCGTATCCGTATTATTGCTGCCGTTATTGGTGTCATGCTATGGGCTGCCTCGTTGGCCGCTCTGAGCTATTACGTCATCTACGGGCAAGAGTTCTCGCAAAGCGTTCTGTACGTAATGTTCGAAACCAATGCGAACGAAGCCAGCGAATATCTGAGCCAATATTTCAGTCTGAAGATTGTGTTAATCGCGCTGGCGTATACGGCAATGGCGATTCTGCTGTGGACGCGTCTGCGCCCTGTTCATATTCCATCGCCCTGGCGCTATCTGGTGTCGTTTGCGCTGTTATATGGCTTGATTCTGCACCCAATGGCGGTTAACACGTTCATCAAACATAAACCGTTTGAAAAAACGTTGGATGGTCTCGCTTCGCGTATGGAGCCCGCCGCGCCATGGCAATTTATTTCCGGGTATTATCAGTATCGCCAGCAGTTAACCGCACTGAATAGCCTGCTGAATGAAAACAATGCCCTGCCTCCGCTGGCCAACTTTAAAGACCATTCCGGTGACGCGCCACGCACATTAGTGCTGGTGATTGGTGAGTCAACGCAGCGTGGTCGTATGAGCCTGTATGGTTACCCGCGTGAAACCACACCGGAACTGGATGCGCTGCATAAAACCGATCCTAACTTCACCGTTTTCAATAATGTCGTGACCTCACGTCCGTATACCATTGAAATCCTGCAGCAGGCGCTGACCTTTGCCAACGAGAAGAACCCGGATCTGTATCTGACCCAGCCATCCCTGATGAACATGATGAAACAGGCGGGTTATAAAACCTTCTGGATCACCAATCAGCAGACAATGACTGCCCGCAACACCATGCTGACGGTATTCTCTAAGCAGACAGATAAGCAGTTCTATATGAACCAGCAGCGTACGCAAAGCGCACGCGAGTATGACAGCAATGTGCTGGCGCCATTTAAAGAAGTCCTGGCCGACCCGGCGCCGAAAAAATTCATCATCGTTCACCTGCTGGGTACCCATATTAAGTATAAATTCCGTTATCCGGATGGTCAGGGCAAGTTCGACAACAATATCGACAATGTTCCCCCTGGCCTGGGTAATGATGAGCTGGAAGCCTACAACGATTACGACAGCGCGAATGTCTACAATGACCACATCATTGCCAGCCTGATCAAAGACTACAAAGCGACCGATCCGAACGGTTTCCTGTTGTACTTCTCCGATCACGGTGAAGAGGTGTACGACACGCCGCCGCATAAAACGCAGGGCCGTAATGAAGACAATCCGACACGCCATATGTATACGGTGCCGTTCTTATTGTGGACCTCGGAAAAATGGCAGGCCGCGCACCCTCGGGATTTCTCACAGGATGTGAATCGTAAATACAGCAGCTCAGAGCTAATCCATACCTGGTCTGATTTAGCGGGCTTCACTTACGATGGCTTCGATCCAACGCGTTCCATTACCAGCCCACAGTTTAAAGAGACGACTCGCTGGATTGGCAATCCATACAAGAAGAATGCCCTGATTGATTACGATACCTTGCCTTACGGCGATCAAATCGGTAATCAATAATCCTACACAGGCCACTCTTTAAGAGTGGCCTTTTTTTATGATGGCGGTTACTGTTCTCCCTGTCTGCTGCCTGCAAGGGATTAACATGTATCACGACATCAGCCATCTTCTCGCCCGCCTGATTAACGGCCCTACACCGCTGCGCCAGATTTACTTTGCCAGCACCTGTAGCTCAATGCCGGAACTGGCATATCAGGTTGATTTTCCCCGGCTGGAGATTGTGCTGGAAGGTGAGTTCACCGATCAGGGTATTGCCGGCACAGCAGCGACGTTACTACCTGGCGATGTCCTGTTCGTTCCGGCCGGCGGCTGGAACTTTCCGCAATGGCTCACACCGGTCACCACGCTCAGCATTCTGTTCAGCAAGCAGCAGTTGGGTTTCAACGTCGTTCAGTGGGACGGCAAGCAATATCAAAACCTCGCCAGGCAGCATGTCGCACGGCGTGGACCGCGTATTGGCTCTTTCCTGCTGCAAACGCTTAATGAAATACAGATGCAGCCGCAGGAGCAGCAAACGGCCAGGCTAATCGTCGCGAGCTTGCTGAGCCACTGTCGCGATCTGCTCGGCAGCCAAATACAGACCGCGTCGCGCAGTCAGGCGCTGTTCGAAGCCATTCGCGACTATATTGACGAACGCTACGCTTCACCGCTGACCCGGGAATCGGTGGCGCAAGCGTTCTACATCTCGCCCAATTACCTCTCCCACCTGTTTCAAAAAACGGGCGCAATCGGTTTTAACGAATACCTGAACCACACGCGACTTGAACACGCGAAGACGCTACTGAAGGGTTACGAGCTGAAGATCAAAGACGTGGCGCACACCTGTGGGTTTGTTGACAGCAACTACTTCTGCCGCCTGTTTCGCAAGAATACCGAGCGTTCCCCCTCAGAATATCGTCGGCAATATCACAGCCAGTTGACGGAGAAAGCGATCCATCAGCAATAAAGAAGACAAAAATAACATTAACTGGATTTTTGTAATATAAGAAATGAACTCATAACCCACATCACCTTAATAAACCCCACCTGCAACTGACATGTGAAGTAAGTCTCACTTTTGTCGATACATTACATTTATCCAGCTTTTGGCAGATTTGTCAGATAGCGCCATGCGGCGAAACACTCTTATCCTGTGCACAACAACGCATTCCGGCAACGGGCTGCTCACGCAAAATTAAGAGGATGTTTTGTATGGAACTTTACCTTGATACCGCCAACGTCGCGGAAGTCGAACGTCTGGCCCGTATCTTCCCTATCGCGGGGGTCACCACTAACCCAAGCATTGTGGCGGCAAGCAAAGAATCCATCTGGGATGTGCTGCCGCGCCTGCAAAACGCCATTGGCGAAGAGGGCATTCTTTTTGCCCAAACCATGAGCCGCGACGCGCAGGGGATGGTGGAAGAAGCCAAACGTCTGAGCAATGCCGTACCGGGTATCGTAGTGAAAATCCCCGTTACTGCTGAAGGTCTGGCCGCCATCAGGTTACTGAAAAAAGAGGGTATCACCACCCTGGGAACCGCCGTGTACAGTGCTTCGCAAGGTCTACTGGCCGCGCTGGCTGGCGCAAAATATATCGCGCCATATGTTAACCGCATTGACGCTCAGGGCGGCGACGGGATCCGCACAGTACAGGAACTGCAAACGCTACTGGAGCTACATGCGCCAAACAGCATGGTACTGGCGGCCAGCTTTAAAACCCCGCGTCAGGCGCTCGATTGCTTACTGGCAGGATGTGAAGCAATTACCCTGCCCTTAGACGTAGCGCAACAAATGCTCAATACCCCTGCGGTAGAGTCAGCAATAGAGAAGTTTGAGCAGGACTGGAACAACGCATTTGGTCACATCAACCTGTGAGGGAAATAAAGTATGGATCGCATTATTCAATCACCTGGTAAGTACATCCAGGGTGCCGATGTTATTACCCGTCTTGGCAGCTACCTCAAACCACTGGCAGCACGCTGGCTGGTTGTTGGGGACAAGTTTGTCTTAGGCTTCGCACAGTCCGCACTGGAAAAAAGCTTCCAGGATGCCGGACTGGCACTGGAGATCGCGCCTTTTGGCGGCGAATGTTCGCAAAACGAAATCGACCGTTTGCGCGGCGTGGCGGAAAAAGCGCAGTGTGGCGCAGTACTCGGTATTGGCGGCGGGAAAACGCTGGATACCGCCAAAGCGCTGGCGCACTTTATGGGCGTGCCTGTCGCCATTGCGCCAACCATCGCCTCTACCGATGCACCGTGCAGCGCCCTGTCCGTCATTTACACCGATGCGGGTGAATTCGATCGCTATCTGCTACTGCCGAACAACCCGGACAGGGTCATTGTTGATACTAAAATTGTTGCGGGAGCACCGGCACGTCTGTTAGCCGCAGGCATCGGCGATGCGTTGGCGACCTGGTTCGAAGCGCGTGCCTGTTCACGCAGCGGCGCAACCACCATGGCGGGCGGTCAGTGCACCCAGGCGGCGCTGGCACTGGCTGAGCTGTGCTTTAATACGTTGATAGAAGAAGGTGAAAAAGCGATGCTGGCAGCCGAGCAGCACGTGGTTACGCCTGCGCTGGAGCGCGTTATTGAAGCCAATACCTATCTTAGCGGCGTCGGTTTTGAAAGCGGTGGTCTGGCAGCGGCTCACGCCATTCATAACGGCCTGACGGCGATCCCGGATGCGCATCATTACTACCACGGCGAAAAAGTGGCGTTTGGTACGCTGACGCAATTGGTGCTGGAAAACGCGCCGGTCGATGAGATCGAAACCGTGGCGGCGCTGTGTCATTCCGTTGGACTACCGATTACTCTGGCGCAACTGGACATCAAACAGGATATCCCGGCGAAAATGCGCATTGTGGCAGAAGCTGCCTGTGCTGAAGGCGAAACCATCCACAACATGCCTAGCGGCGCAACCCCGGACCAGGTGTATGCCGCGCTGCTGGTCGCTGACCAGTATGGGCAACGTTATCTGCAAGAGTGGGAATAACCTGCCAATAAAAAATCCCCGCAATCGCGGGGATTTTTTATTCATACCATGCCGGATACGCGCAAGCGCCATCCGGCGTTTTTGATTACAGCAGATCGAAACGATCCAGGTTCATCACTTTCACCCATGCCGCCACAAAGTCCTTCACGAACTTCTCATGCGCATCGCTGCAGGCATAAACTTCAGCCACTGCACGCAGTACAGAGTTAGAACCAAACACCAGATCGGCACGAGTTGCGGTGTATTTTACTTCGCCGCTCAGACGGTCACGACCTTCAAACAGCTCTTGTGACTCATCAACCGCTTTCCATTCGTAACGCATATCCAGCAAATTGACGAAGAAGTCAGTGCTGAGTACGCCAGGACGATCGGTAAAGACGCCGTGCTGACTACCATCGAAGTTGGTGCCCAGTACGCGCATACCACCCACCAGCACGGTCATTTCCGGTGCGGTTAGCGTCAGCTGCTGCGCTTTATCAATCAACAAAGACTCAGTGGTTGATACGTCAGGGCGAGAACGATAGTTACGGAAGCCGTCCGCAATTGGCTTGAGCAGTTCAAACATCTCAATATCCGTTTGATCCTGACGCGCATCTACGCGGCCCGGCGCAAAAGGAACATTGATGCTGACACCCGCAGCGCTTGCAGCCTGCTCCACGCCTACGACGCCAGCCAGCACGATAATATCGGCCAACGACGCGGTATGGGCTGATTTATAGATGCCCTCTAACACGGGCAGTACGCGTGCTGCAGTAGCATTCACATCCCAACCACGCTGTGGGTCGAGCGCCAGACGAGCGCCATTCGCGCCGCCACGTTTATCCCCACCGCGGAAGGTTGATGCCGAAGCCCACGCTACCGATACCAGTTCGCCCACGGACAACCCGGAAGCCGCAATGGTCGCCTTCAGGTTAAGAATATCTTCTTCGCTTGGGTTGAAGAACGCATGCGGCAACGGATCCTGCCAAATCAGATCTTCTTTTGGCACTTCCGGTCCGATGTAACGCGCTTTCGGCCCCATATCGCGGTGCGTCAGTTTAAACCACGCACGGGCAAAGGCTTCGTTGAACGCCTGCGGATCGTTAAGGAAACGACGAGAGATCTTCTCGAACTCAGGATCGAAACGTAGCGTCAGGTCGGTGACCAGCATCGTCGGCTTGCGTTTTTTCTCAGGATCAAACGGATCGGGGATAATCTCCGGCGCATCCACCGCTTCGAACTGGATAGCACCAGCCGGACTGCGAGTCTGCACCCACTCATATTTGAACAGGTTCTCGAAGAAATAGTTGCTCCACTGGGTCGGCGTTTGCGTCCAGACCACTTCCAGGCCGGAAGTAATCGCGTCTGCACCCGCGCCACTACCATAGCTGCTGGCCCAGCCTAAGCCTTGCGCTTCAATCGGCGCGGATTCAGGATCGGCCCCAACGTGGGAAGCAGGTGCTGCGCCGTGGGTTTTACCTAACGTATGACCGCCGCCAATCAGCGCCACGGTTTCTTCGTCGTTCATTCCCATGTTACCGAAGGTCGCGCGAATCGCCGCGGCCGCAGAAAGCGGTTCGCCGCTATGATCCGGCCCTTCCGGGTTCACATAGATAAGACCCATTTCGGTTGCGCCCAGCGGCGCTTTTGCCAGTTCTTCCGGGTGACGGTGGGTCAGCCAGGCTTTTTCATCACCCCAGTTTACGTCGAGATCCGGTTCCCAGACATCTTCACGACCCGCGCCAAAACCGAAGGTACGGAAGCCGGAGTTTTCCAGCGCCACGTTGCCCGCGAGGATAAACAGGTCGGCCCAGGAGATTTTCTGGCCATATTTCTGCTTGATTGGCCACAGCAGACGACGCGCTTTATCCAGGCTGACGTTGTCCGGCCAGGAGTTCAGTGGTGCAAAACGCTGTTGTCCGCGACCCGCGCCACCGCGTCCATCGATGGAACGATAGGTCCCTGCCCCGTGCCATGCCATACGGATAAACAAACCGGCATAAGAGCCCCAGTCAGCAGGCCACCACGGTTGAGATTCGGACAGAAGGGCTCTGAGATCCCCTTTCAGGGCAGAATAGTCAAGTTTGCTAAATTCTTTGCGGTAGTCGAAGTCCTCACCCAGCGGGTTCGAACGATTGGAATGTTGGTTCAAAAGATCAACGCGGAGTTGATTAGGCCACCAGTCGCGGTTACTTCTTCCTGCTCCCGCGCTGTGATCCGGCCCGCCCTGATGGAAAGGACACTTACCGGCAGTTGATGCGTTCTGGCTATCGTCGGACATGCTCATCTATATGCTCCCTTTACAGTGTTATGACTACGATATACACCACCAAAGATTAGATATAGTCGAAATAACCCACAGATTCGATAGCCAGATCCTTTTATATTTTTAGTTACAGAGATGTAGATCAAAATGATCAATAAAAAACCCTCCGCAGAGGGCTGACGTACTGATTATGCCGGTCTTACTCCCAGCGTGTGACAAATTGCGTAGCTCATTTCGGCGCGATTGAGAGTATAGAAATGGAAATCTTTCACCCCTTCGCGGCTGAGAATTTTCACCATATCCATGGCAATGTTTGCGCCCACCAGCTTGCGGGTTTCCGCATCGTCATCCAGGCCAGCAAACATAGTCGACATCCATGCCGGAATGCGGACGTTGGTCATGTCGGCAAATTTTTTCGCCTGTTTAAAGTTAGATACCGGCAGGATGCCCGGAATAATTTCCACATCGATACCCGCAGAAACGCAGCGATCGCGGAAACGCAGATAGCTTTCTACATCGAAGAAAAATTGGGTGATCGCGCGGTTCGCACCGGCATCAACCTTACGCTTCAGGTTCAGCAGATCGGCCTGAGCGCTCTTCGCTTCCGGGTGCACTTCCGGGTAAGCCGCAACGGAGATATCAAAGTCCGCAACGTCTTTCAGCAGAGTCACCAGGTCAGAGGCATACATATCCGGTTTACCGCTTCCTGGCGGCAGGTCACCGCGCAGGGCAACAATATGACGAATACCGTTATTCCAGTAGTCCTGAGCAATAGTGCGCAGCTCATCGCGGGTCGCATCAATACAGGTCAGGTGCGGTGCCGCTTCAAGCCCGGTGCGCTCCTTAATCCCTTTAATAATGCTATGCGTGCGGTCGCGCTCACCAGAGTTTGCACCGTAAGTGACTGAAACAAACTTCGGCTTCAGGCTGCTCAGGCGATCGATAGAGTTCCACAGGGTTTGCTCCATTTCACTGGTGCGCGGCGGGAAAAATTCGAAAGAAACGTTAATCTGCCCCTGTACTTCGGCCAGACTCTGATTCAGCGCTTCCCGCTGGTTGGCGTGAAAAAAGCTCATACCTTACCTCATCAATCTTTTGTCGTTATATGTTGTGTTGTGAACTGCTATACGTTTAGACGTCTAGATGTAAAAATGACGGAAAAGCACGCTGGCGTCAACACAAAAATCATCGTTAAAGGTGAGGAATACTCAGTCAACGTGAAAATAATTCACATCAACCTGAAAGGCCGAGGGATTGGTTCACAACCGTCTGCAACCACTGCAACGTTGCTTCGCTCTCAGGCAGCATTACCAGTCCCACGTGGATACGCAATTCGGAATCGGTAAGCGGCAGAAATATCACGCCCTGACGCTGGATAGCGGAAAAGGAGGCCGGGAGTAAACTCAGACCGTCGCCATGCGCGATCCGCGCCAGCAGCACGTCATGTTCCAGCGGCTCTTCAATACAGGCTGGAGAGTAACCGGCGCGGCGAAAAATATGTCGGGTGTAATCAAAAAAGGCAGGATTCCGTTCGCGTTTAAACCAGAACAGTGGTCGGTGGTTCAGCGTCGTTAATGAGAGTGACGGCAGGCTCGCCTCTGGCCAGATCGCGGGTAATGCGGCAATCATCGGCTCTTGCCAGCCGAGTGGCATGACGGTAAGCCCGGGAGTCTCAAGCGGTAACGCCACCAGCGCTGCATCCAGTTTTCCCCGACGAACCTGACGCACCAGCTCAGGCGAACCATGACGAACAATATGTAGCCTCTCCGTACGCCCGTGTAGCTGCGATTCAAGCGAAGCAAAAACACCTTGTTCAAACGCTGTACTTAGCCCCAGGCGCAGAGAGTGCTCCCCAGCTTGCGCTAACTGGCTCAACGTCGCGCAGGTTTCTTCGTACATCGTCAGCACTGGGCGCACTATTTCAAGTACGCGCAGACCGTCTTCCGTCAGCGTCAGCCCACGGGTATGACGGACAAAAAGCGTCATCCCCAGACGTTCTTCAAGCTGGCGAATGTGGCGACTCAGCGGCGGCTGCGACATAAATAAACGTTGCGCCGCCCGGCTCATATTGTTCTCTTCCGCTACTACGGAAAAGTAACGCAGCAGACGAATATCCAGAGAGTGCAAAGGCGATGTTGTCATACCAAAAAGGTATCACGGAAACGGTATTATCCCAATCATTCTGCACGCTCTATCCTCAGGCTATATACCAGACAAATGAGGAAGAGATTATGCATTCAGAACGCTTTATTACCGGTCAGAAGATGCTGCAAAAAGTGGATGGTAAAGGGGGCGATGCGGTCATCGAAAGTCTGCAAGATATTGCGCCAGACTTCGCCCGCTACCTGCTTGAATTTCCTTTTGGCGACATCTATTCAAGACCGGGTCTGGATTTACGCAGTAGAGAGATTGCTACCGTCGCGGCGTTAACGGCGCTGGGTAATGCCGCCCCGCAGTTGAAAGTGCATATTGGCGCGGCATTACACGTTGGCTTAACACAGGATGAGATCGTAGAAGTAATTATGCAGATGGCCGTATACGCTGGCTTTCCGGCCGCGTTGAATGGTCTGTTCGCCGCGAAAGAGGTGTTTGCCTCCCACAGAGGCTAAACAACAGGCCAGCGGTGAGATTTGCCCGGTGGCGCTGCCGCTTCGCGGGCCTATGGTTCGTGTCATAGCCAGGCCGGATAAGCGTAAGTGCCATCCGGCAACGCAAACTACAGCAACTGCGCCAGGCGGTTGATATCCGACTGAATGGCTCCGGCGGTCACATCGCGGCCTGCGCCAGGTCCGCGGATCACCAGCGGGTTATCGCGATACCAGCGGCTTTCAATGGCGAACACATTATCGCACGGCAACAATGCCGCCAGCGGGTGCTCAGAACGTACCGCTTCAACACCCACACGTGCTTTACCGTTAGCGTCAAAACGCGCCACATAGCGCAGCACCAGCCCCATTTCACGCGCCGCTTCCAGACGCTGCACCATCTGCTCGTTCAGTTCATCGCCATTTTCAAAGAAATGGTCAATAGAGCCTTCTTCACAATGCGCAGGCACCAGCGACTCCACGCGAACCTGATCCGGCTCGATGTCGTAACCCGCTTCACGCGCCAGAATCACCAGCTTGCGCATCACATCCTTGCCGGAAAGATCCACCCGCGGGTCTGGTTCGGTCAGCCCCTGCTGCCACGCCTGATCCACCAGGTCGGTGAACGGCACCGTGCCATCAAATTGCAGGAACAGCCACGACAACGTGCCAGAGAAGATCCCGCTGATCGACAGAATGGTATCTCCGCTATCAATCAGATCGCGCACGGTATGGTTGATCGGCAAACCTGCGCCCACGGTGGCGTTATACAGCCAGTGACGACCGGTTTTTTCAAACGCATCATGGATTTGGCGATACTTATTACTGCTGCTCGCACCCGCCAGTTTGTTAGCGCTGATAACATGGAAACCGTGACTGGCGAAATCCAGATATTGATCCGCCAACTGCTCGCTGGCGGTTACGTCCAGCACCACTAAATCATCATACGGGTGGGCGCGCATCCACAGGAACAATGACTCTTCATCCTGTTCCACTGCCTCATCATCAAAGAAGGCCAACGCGCGACTGGCATCCAGCCCTTCATAATTCAGCAGACTACGGCGGCTATCGACCACGCCCGCCAGCACGAACTCTAATCCGGTACGCGCCGAGAGCGTACTTTGCTCACGGGCGAATAGCTCCAGCCAACGTGATCCAATATTCCCCTTCCCGAACAACACCAGGCCGATTCGTTTTTCCGCGCGGAAAATTGACTGATGCAGACCCTGAATCAGGCTCTCCGTCGGTCCGGTACGCAGTACGGCAACCAGGCTGATGCCCTCCTCCGACTGCCAGGTGAATTCGACCGGCTGACCTTTCAGTTGCTGCCAGAAGCGGTGGCAGTGCAGCGGGTTACGGGTGACGCCCGCCCCGACCATCGCCACCAGCGCCAACCCCTGTCGCAGACGCAGCTCGCCCGGCAATCCGGCCTCATCAAGAATTCTCAACGCGCCGTCAGCGACTTCGGAGGTATAGCAAAATTGCAGCAGTTGGCGATCGGGATGCACACCGACCGCCAGCGGACGCACCTGGGTGCGTTTTAAAATCTGATCGACCTCTTTATGGGCCAGCTTAAAGTCCTGACCGGTGGGAACCTGAAACTCAATCAGGCAGACGTCGTCATGACTGGTCACGATACGCGCCCCGGTCCCGGAAGCCAGCACGCGTTCAATACGCGTTGAGCCTTGCTCAGGCGTATAGCTACAACGCAGTTGGAGATCAATATCACTGCCGGAAACCGGCTGTAAGGTACGGGCATGGAGAACCGGAGCCGCCAGACGCGCCAGTTCGCTGGCTTCATCCAGACGCAGCAGCGGTAGCAGGCAGGCATCTTTTACTTTACGCGGATCCGCGCTGTAAACCCCGGCGACATCACTCCAGATGGTTACGCGGGAAACCCCGGCCAGCGCGCCAACCTGCGTTGCCGAGTAGTCAGAACCATTACGCCCCAGCAGTACCGTTTCACCGGCGTTGTTACGGCTAATAAAGCCGGTAACGACCAGGCGTTTACCCGGATGTTGCGCCAGAAGTTGCTGCAACAATGGGTAGGAGAGACCTTCATCCACCTGCGGCTGAGCGCTACGCTCCGCACGTAAAAAATCGCGCGCATCCAGCCAGGCCGATTCCAGACCTTGTTGGTTAAGGACAGCGGACATCAAACGCGCCGACCATACCTCACCGTGTCCGACGACTTCAGCATAAACGGCATCGTTCACGCCGCTGTCGAGTAATCCGGCCAGACGCTCCAGGTCGTGAATAAACGCACCGATCAGACCGTCGGCCACTTCTGGTGGTAACAAACCGCTAATCAGCTCGCTCTGATAGCGACGTAACGCCTGCTGAACCTGATGCGCAGAAAGACGATCGGTCTGGCTTAACTTCAGCCAGTTAATCAACTGGTTAGTGGTACTGCCTGCGGCTGAAACAACCATCATGTCATCAGGCTGCGAGTATTCCGCCATAATGCCTGCGACACGCAGATAACATTTCACATCAGCCAGACTACTACCACCAAATTTGTGCAGTTGACGACCCTTCGCCCCTGCCTGCGCAATCACACTCATGTTTACCCCTTGTTTGCAGCCCGGAAGCCATTTTCCAGGTCGGCAATTAAATCTTCGCCATCTTCAATACCGGTGGAGATACGCAGCAGCGTTTCCGAAATCCCTGCCGCCGCGCGCGCTTCTGGCGCCATTCCCGCGTGTGTCATGGTTGCGGCGTGGGAGATCAGACTTTCAACGCCTCCTAACGATTCCGCCAGCGTAAACAATGACAGCCCGCCAAGGAAGCGACGCAGCGTCTGCTCATCGCCATCCAGTTCAAAACTCAGCATCGCGCCAAAGCCTTTTTGCTGACGCGCGGCAATCTCATGCCCTTGATTATTCGGCAATGATGGGTGATACAATTTTTTCACCAGCGGCTGCGTTTGCAGATAATCAACAATCGCCTGAGCATTACGTTGCGCCACCTCCATACGCGGTGACAGAGTACGCAGGCCGCGCAACAGCAGATAACTATCAAACGCGCCGCCGGTCACGCCAATATTATTCGCCCACCACGCCAGTTCAGTGACCGTTTCCGGATCTTTCGCTATCACCACACCAGCCACCACGTCTGAGTGACCGTTTAAATATTTCGTGCATGAATGCAACACCAGATCGGCGCCCAATGCCAGTGGATTTTGCAGTGCCGGGCTTAAAAAAGTGTTGTCTACCACGCTGACTGCACCAGCTTCACGCGCCAATTGACAGATTTTCGCAATATCCACCACGCGTAGTAGCGGGTTGCTTGGGCTTTCTACCAGCACCAGCTTCGGTTTTTCCGCCAGCGCCGCCTGCAACGCCCGCTCATCACCTTGATCAACAAACAGTACGCGATAACAGCCTCGCTTTGCCAGACTGTCAAACAGGCGATAGCTGCCGCCGTAACAGTCGTGCGGCGCGACCAGCAGATCGCCAGGTTTCAGGAATACCGTCGTCACCAGATGAATCGCCGACATGCCGGTATTGGTTAGTACCGCACCCGCGCCACCTTCCAGTTCTGCCAACGCGCGCTGAACCACATCGCGCGTCGGGTTACCGCGGCGTGAATAGTCATGGGCGCGAGGCTCATTAAAGCCGGTAAAGTTATAGGTACTGGAGAGGTGAATCGGCGGGACAACGCAACCGTACTGTTCGTCGTCATTTAATCCGCTACGCACTGCGATGGTGGCCTGTTTACGCGTCATAGAGAGGAGATCCTGGCTGAGTCGGTGAAAAGTCAGGCACCAGATTAATCATAGTTACGATAGCCGTCAACACATCTGGACATCTAAACTTCTTTGCGTATAGATTGAGCAAACCGCAAATAGCCGTTAAAATTATATGCATTAGCGTACATCCGCGTCGGCTTACTTCGTGTCAGGGCCGCGCCACTACGATAAACTACGCGCAATTATGGTCCGGGCTCAGGTTCTGGCCTCAATATTAATGACGAAGAGGATTAGGTATCTCATGGCTGAATGGAGCGGCGAATATATCAGCCCATACGCTGAGCACGGTAAGAAGAGTGAGCAAGTAAAAAAAATTACGGTTTCCATTCCTCTGAAGGTGTTAAAAATCCTTACCGATGAACGCACGCGTCGTCAGGTGAACAACCTGCGCCACGCCACCAACAGCGAACTGCTGTGTGAAGCGTTTCTGCATGCTTTTACCGGGCAACCACTACCCAATGATGACGACCTGCGTAAAGAACGCAGTGATGAAATCCCGGAAGAAGCAAAGGTAATCATGCGTGAACTGGGTATCAACCCGGAAACGTGGGAATACTGATCGTTAGAGAAAGATGAAAGAAGGCGGGATTGCTCCCGCCATCTTTCACAACGTTACTTACTAATCCCATTGATTTTATTCAATGTTTCTTCCATTTTGAGCGTTTCTTTACGGTTCAATGGATAGCAATAAATCAGAATGACCGCCGCCAAAAACAGGCACAAAGCCGGCAAGAGATTCGCCATCGTATAAATATTTTCCTGCACGATGCTGGTTTGCACAGCCCCACCCGTTGAGGAAGATTGATAACCAATGATGGCCAGCATAAAGCCGCCAATCGCCCCGGCGCACGCCTGACCAACCTTGCGGGCGAAGAAGTTCACGCCATAAACGGTACCATCCTCACGATCGCCAGTGACATACTGGTGATAATCACAAACATCGGTCATAAACGCCCATATCATCAGGTTGAATAACCCCGCCCCCAGCGTCGCCAGAAACAGGAAAACCAAATAGACTTTCGCGTCGGTAATGTGGACGAAGTACATAATCAGATACATCGCTACCGCAAAGAGCAACGCGCCTACACTTGCTTCTTTTTTACCAAACCGCTTCGTGAGCCAGGATGCCGATGGCGCCAGCAAAACCAGAGAACCAAAGGTAAACAGCAATGCAACGGACATGGCCTCTTTGTTATGGAAATAGTCATTAAACAGGTAGGTCATATTGGTCCCGGACAACCCCTGATTAATCACAATCAGCAGATCCACCACAACCAAAACAATCAGCGCCTTATTACGTAATAGCCCCTTCAGCAGTACCGACACGGGCATGCTCTCTTTTCTCTCCACACGCACACGTTCTGTCGTTAACTGACAGGTTAGGGTTAAAAAGATAAAACCCAGTACTGCGCAACCCATGGCAATCCAGAAGAAATGCTGCCCGGAAATCACCTGGCTTCCGTCCGCCAGGGTGGTGTACATCAGAATGGGAATAAAAAAGCCGGTTGCCCCACCGCCGATGGCAGACCCAACGCTGCGCCAGGTGGAGAGCGAAACACGATCTTCCGGGTTCGAGCTAATCGCCGCAGACATGGCGCCATACGGGATACTGACCGTCGATAACAACGAACCGTAGATAAAATAGGAGCAGCAGATGTAGATAATTTTCGCCGTATAAGAGAAATCATTCACAAATGGCAGGAACAGGACGACCGCAATGATGCAAAACGGATATTTCATACGGCGCACCCACGGGTTAAACCGTCCATGTACCGTTAGTTTAGAGGTATCACATAAGCGCCCTACGCCAACATCGACAAACGCATCAAAGAGTTTGGTCACAAAATAGAGCGAGCCGACAATAACCCCGGAAATACCGAGTACGTTGGTGTAATAAATCATTAAAAAACTGTTCACCAGTCCAAGAATAAAACAGGTTCCGAGGTCGCCACACAAATAACCAAATTTATCTCTTAATCCGAAAGGCCTGACAGCAATACTTTGATTACTTCCGATTATAGTTCCATCATTAGACATGATATCAACTCCTTAGACTCATTATTCACGCAAACTATATGGATATACCGATGCTCGGCGTAATAAACCGCTATGAAGAGTATTAACGGTCAGAAGTTATAACCGAGACCGACACGATAACGAGTCTGGCGATCGTCTGTGGTGGTGGTGTTATAACCGGAGGAAACGTTACCCACCTCAACAAATGGAATCCAGGAACCTATTTTATAAGCTACACGGAAGTTATATTCATAATCGTCTTTTCGGTTGTTATATAAATCTTCGCTATCGGCAATTTTATAAATACCGTTAAGCTCAAACATCCAGTCATGAATGTTATAACCGAGCCATGCTTCCGGACGATAGACCATGCGATCATCCTTGCCGTCAGTGTTTCTGCGCATGTACTCCTGACGATAGCGGAACGCAGTCCACCAGTTGTCATTGATATTGTACTGTACGCGGATATAAGGTTTGTAAATCGTAATGTTATCGCCCGTTTCGATCGCAATACCCGGCTGCCAGATAAGATCCCGCCAGGTAAACTGGTAGCTTGCAGTATACTCGTTGCCATTACTTTCCATATTATTCCACGCATCATTAGATTGCGTATCTTCGGAACGTGAAATGGCTTCAACGGCTACACCAAAACCAGTCGCAAAACGATGAGACATATAAACACGATCGTAATTGCGCCCATCGTCATAATATTCATGACGATAATCAACATAACCCGCTTGCGCGGTCACAGAGAATAATGGAATCAGTAATAACGCAGATTTAAATTTCATGACCATCCCTCTTCATACTAAATCAAGGAAATTATCCATCTCGTTCCGTCCATTAATGGGAAACGATGAAGGATTAAGAATAATTTTATATTTCCACGAAAGTGTATTTTAGAAAGAAAGCAGAAACCTTTGGTATTTTGCCAACAATTGGCATGAATGGCAAAAATCAGAAGATAAAAAGGATGCAGATCACCAGTAGAAACATTTTACCTAAAAAATAAAAACGATGTTTTATTTATTAAATAAAAGACACTATTCAACACATCAATATAAATTTCATTCTTCAGGCGCAGAAACAAAAAAAGCGCCGAAAGGCGCTTTTTTCTGACAGCTGAAACTTATTTGCTGCCTGGGATGTTGAAACGCTTGTTGAAGCGATCAACGCGGCCACCGGTAGCAACATCACGCTGCTTGCCAGTATAGAACGGGTGGCACTTGCTGCACACGTCGAGGTTCAGATCGTGACCGACGGTGGAGCGGATTTTAATGACGTTACCGCAAGAGCAGTTTGCAGTAATTTCTTCGTATTTCGGGTGAATATCTTTTTTCATGGGAAAACCTCAGTTTAAGGCCGCGTCGCTCTTCCAGCCCTAACGCCAGACACCACGCGATGTTAATTATTCCCCGTCACCTTTCACACTGCATCAACAGCTTGAAATTCTCGGGTAATGGTCATTGTTTGACGCAATCAATTTGCATCAAAGGCGGCGAATCATACAGAAATTAACCTGCTCATGCAAACTGATCCGCATTCTACCCTTCACTAATGTGTATACTAACCCGCCAGATTTAAAGTCAGGATGATTCAATGCCCGTTGCGCACGTTGCCTTACCCGTTCCGCTACCTCGCACCTTTGACTACCTTCTGCCGGAAGGCATGAGCGCCAAAGCCGGGTGTCGTGTACGCGTGCCTTTTGGCAAGCAACAGGAGCGCGTGGGCATCGTCCTTTCCGTTAGCGAGCACAGCGAACTGCCGCTCAACGAATTGAAAGCCGTTCTCGAAGTGCTGGACAGCGAGCCGGTCTATTCGACCTCCGTCTGGCGTCTGCTGTTGTGGGCAGCTGACTATTATCATCATCCTATTGGCGACGTGCTGTTTCATGCCCTGCCGATTCTGTTACGCCAGGGACGCCCGGCTGCCAACGCGCCCATGTGGTACTGGTTTGCCACTGAAGAGGGCCAGGTTATTGATCTCAACGGCCTGAAACGCTCTCCCAAGCAGCAGCAGGCGCTGGCAGCATTACGCCAGGGAAAAATCTGGCGCGACCAGGTGGCAGAGCTGGAATTTAATGACGCCGCCTTGCAGGCGCTACGTAAAAAAGGCCTGTGCGATCTGGCAAGCGAAACACCAGACTTTAGCGACTGGCGTACACACTACGCGGTTTCCGGTGAGCGTCTGCGGCTGAATACCGAACAGGCTACCGCCGTCGGGGCGATCCACAGCGCCTCGGACAGTTTTAGCGCCTGGCTATTAGCGGGCGTGACGGGATCGGGTAAAACAGAGGTCTATTTAAGCGTACTGGAAAATGTGCTCGCCCAGGGCAAACAGGCGCTGGTGATGGTGCCGGAGATTGGCCTGACGCCGCAAACTATTGCCCGGTTTCGCGAGCGCTTCAATGCGCCGGTCGAAGTCCTGCACTCGGGTTTAAATGACAGCGAACGTCTTTCGGCATGGCTGAAGGCGAAAAATGGCGAAGCGGCGATTGTCATCGGCACGCGCTCGTCGCTGTTTACACCGTTTAAAAATCTGGGCGTGATTGTCATCGACGAAGAGCACGACAGCTCTTATAAACAGCAGGAAGGCTGGCGCTATCATGCGCGCGACCTCGCGGTTTATCGTGCCCATAGCGAACAAATTCCCATTATTCTCGGCTCAGCCACCCCAGCGCTGGAAACGCTGTGCAACGTGCGGCAGAAAAAATACCGCATGCTGCGCCTGACGCGCCGCGCCGGAAATGCGCGCCCAGCCACTCAGCACGTGCTGGATCTGAAAGGTCAGCAGGTACAGGCCGGACTCGCCCCTGCGCTTATCGCCCGTATGCGTCAGCACCTGCAGGCGGATAACCAGGTGATCCTGTTTTTAAACCGCCGGGGTTTTGCTCCTGCCCTGCTGTGCCACGACTGTGGCTGGATTGCTGAATGCCCGCGCTGCGATCACTACTACACGCTGCATCAGGCGCAGCACCATCTGCGCTGCCACCACTGCGACAGTCAGCGTCCGATACCGCGTCAGTGCCCTTCCTGCGGCTCAACGCATATGGTTCCGGTAGGACTCGGCACCGAACAGCTTGAGCAGGCTCTGGCGCCTTTTTTCCCCGGCGTGCCCATCTCACGCATCGATCGCGACACGACCAGCCGTAAAGGGTCGCTGGAGCAGCATCTGGCGGAAGTGCATCGCGGCGGCGCGCGAATCCTGATCGGCACACAAATGCTGGCGAAAGGCCACCATTTCCCGGACGTCACTCTGGTGGCGCTGCTGGACGTTGACGGCGCGCTGTTCTCCGCAGATTTCCGGTCGGCAGAACGCTTCGCCCAGCTCTACACGCAGGTTTCCGGGCGTGCCGGTCGCGCCGGGAAACAGGGTGAAGTGGTGCTGCAAACGCACCACCCTGAACATCCGCTACTGCAAACCTTACTGTATAAAGGTTATGACGCTTTTGCCGAGCAGGCGCTGGCCGAGCGACAAACGCTCCAGCTTCCCCCATGGACCAGCCATGTGATCGTGCGGGCAGAAGATCACAACAACCAGCATGCGCCGATGTTCTTGCAGCAGTTACGAAATCTGATTCAGGCCAGTCCGCTGGCCGATGAAAAACTGTGGGTGTTAGGCCCGGTTCCCGCCCTGGCACCCAAACGTGGCGGTCGCTATCGCTGGCAAATTTTGTTGCAGCACCCATCGCGAATTCGCCTGCAGCATATCGTCAGCGGCACACTGGCGCTGATCAATACGTTACCCGATGCGCGTAAAGTTAAATGGGTGCTGGATGTCGATCCCATCGAGGGATAATCCCTCACGATGCGAGGCGGATCGTAAAATTAAAGATCCATCACACTTTTTATGAAAATTCTGTAACCGCTTCCATTCACTATCTGATAAAAATGTTTCAGATGAAGGTTATCCAGGGACGAGTCTGTGCCAGCCGCCCTGGCGAGGAGAAAGAGTGAAACCGAATAAGCAGGTTGCCGCCGCTACGATGAAAGATGTTGCCCTGAAGGCGAAAGTCTCAACGGCAACCGTATCCCGCGCATTAATGAATCCAGACAAAGTTTCGCAGTCAACCCGTAACAAGGTTGAGCAGGCAGCTCTGGAAGTGGGATATCTACCTCAATCGATGGGACGCAACGTAAAGCGTAATGAGTCACGTACCATTCTGGTGATTGTGCCTGATATCTGCGATCCGTTTTTTAGCGAAGTCATTCGTGGCATAGAAGTCACCGCCGCAGAACAGGGATATCTGGTGCTTATCGGCGATTGCGCGCACCAGAATCAGCAGGAAAAGACCTTTCTTAACCTCATTATCACCAAGCAGATCGATGGCATGGTCCTGCTCAGCTCGCGCCTGCCGTTTGATGCCAGCGTTGAAGAGCAGCGTAATTTACCGCCGATGGTTATGTCCAACGAGTTCGCGCCAGAGCTGGAACTCCCCACCGTGCACATTGATAACCTCACCGCCGCCTTCAACGCGATGAATTATCTGCTGGAGTTGGGACATAAACGCATTGGCTGTATCGCCGGACCAGAGGATATGCCGCTGTGCCATTATCGTCTGCAAGGTTACGTTCAGGCACTGCGCCGCAGCGGAATTACGGTCGATCCGCATTTCATCGCGCGCGGAGACTTTACCTATGAAGCGGGAGCTAATGCGCTTAAACAGCTCCTGGCGCTACCACAGCCGCCTACCGCAGTCTTCTGCCACAGCGATGTCATGGCGCTTGGCGCCCTCTCTTACGCCAAACGTCAGGGCCTGAAAGTACCCGACGATTTATCGATCATTGGCTTCGATAACATTTCGCTCGCGGAATTTTGTGATCCACCCCTGACAACCGTCGCACAGCCGCGTTTCGATATCGGACGCGAAGCTATGCTGTTACTGCTCGATCAATTACAAGGGCAGAACGTCAGCAGTGGCTCACGTTTACTGGACTGCGAGCTTATTATTCGGGGTACAACCCGGGCACTGACGTAAAGTAAAGTGCTTTCGGACTCCCCTGTCTGGTCAAAGGCCCGCCGCTTAAGTAACATGGCGGGCTGACGAACGAATAAATACAGCGAAACGATAGTGGCACAACGAGATTATGTACGTCGCGGCCAACCGGCACCTTCGCGGCGCAAAAAGAGCACATCACGGAAAAAACAACGCAATACGCCTGCGGTATCGCCCGCTATGGTTGCTATTGCTGCAGCCGTACTCGTGACCTTTATCGGTGGTCTGTACTTCATTACGCATCACAAGAAAGAAGAGTCCGAAACGCTGCAAAACCAGAAAGTCACCGGGAATGGCATTCCACCAAAACCGGAAGAGCGCTGGCGATACATCAAAGAGCTGGAAAGCCGTCAGCCTGGCGTACGCGCGCCTACCGAACCGTCTGCCGGCGGCGAGGTGCTGAACGCCGACCAGTTAACCAATGAGCAGCGCCAGTTGTTGGCGCAGATGCAGGCTGATATGCGTCAACAGCCAACGCAGCTCAACGAAGTACCATGGAACGAACAAACGCCTGAGCAACGCCAGCAAACGCTGCAGCGTCAGCGTCAGGTGCAACAGCAGCAGTGGAACACTACGCAGCAGCAGGCTCAACAGCCACGCCAACGGGCAACGGAACAGCCGTACCAGCAGCCGCAAACGCGTACGGCGCAAACCGCACCGGTACAACAGCCGAAACCGCAGCCAAAACCGGCGGCGCAACAGCCGTATCAGGATCTGCTGCAAACGCCTGCGCATACCACCGCCGCTCAGCCGAAAACGCAACCGGCCGCGCCAATAACGAATGAAACGCAGCCGCCAAAACAGACGGCGGAGAAAAAAGATGAACGCCGCTGGATGGTTCAGTGCGGGTCATTTAAAGGCGCTGAGCAGGCAGAAACCGTGCGCGCACAGCTGGCCTTTGAAGGGTTCAACTCGCGAATTACCACTAATAACGGCTGGAATCGCGTGGTTATTGGTCCGCTCAAAGGCAAAGAGAATGCCGACAATACCATCAGCCGCCTGAAGGTTGCTGGTCACACAAACTGCATTCGACTCGCCACTGGGGGTTGAAACCCCCAAAATCCCCCCCATCTATACTTGCATTACGCCCCGCATCCTGTGCGGGGCCTGTATTCTGCATTTGTAACCAAGGGGTCTGCTCGTGACAACAATAGTAAGCGTACGCCGTAACGGCCATGTGGTAATCGCCGGTGATGGTCAGGCCACACTGGGTAACACCGTAATGAAAGGCAACGTGAAGAAAGTCCGCCGTCTGTATAACGACAAAGTCATTGCGGGCTTTGCGGGCGGTACTGCGGATGCATTCACGCTGTTTGAACTGTTCGAACGCAAGCTGGAAATGCACCAGGGTCACCTGGTGAAAGCGGCCGTTGAACTGGCAAAAGACTGGCGTACCGACCGTATGCTGCGCAAACTCGAAGCGCTGCTGGCCGTCGCAGATGAAACGGCATCACTCATCATCACCGGTAACGGCGACGTCATCCAGCCAGAAAACGATCTGATTGCCATCGGCTCCGGCGGTCCCTACGCCCAGGCTGCTGCACGCGCTCTGCTGGAAAACACCGAGCTTGGCGCGCGCGAGATTGCTGAGAAAGCGTTGGATATTGCAGGGGATATCTGCATTTATACCAACCACTTCCATACCATCGAAGAATTGAACTCCAAAGCGTAAGGATCCCCCATGTCTGAAATGACCCCACGCGAAATTGTCAGCGAACTGAACAAACACATCATCGGCCAGGATAACGCTAAGCGTTCCGTGGCGATTGCCCTGCGTAACCGCTGGCGCCGTATGCAGCTCAACGAAGAGCTGCGCCATGAAGTGACGCCGAAAAATATTCTGATGATTGGCCCGACCGGCGTCGGTAAAACCGAAATCGCCCGTCGCCTGGCAAAACTGGCCAACGCGCCGTTCATCAAGGTTGAAGCAACCAAATTTACCGAAGTTGGCTATGTTGGTAAGGAAGTTGACTCGATCATCCGCGATCTGACCGACGCAGCCATTAAGATGGTTCGCGTTCAGGCCATCGAGAAAAACCGCTTCCGCGCTGAAGAGATGGCGGAAGAGCGCATTCTCGACGTGCTGATCCCACCAGCTAAAAATAACTGGGGACAGTCTGAGCAGCCGCAGGAACCTTCTGCCGCGCGTCAGGCGTTCCGTAAAAAACTGCGCGAAGGCCAGCTCGACGATAAAGAGATCGAAATCGATCTCGCCGCCGCACCGATGGGCGTTGAAATCATGGCGCCTCCGGGCATGGAAGAGATGACCAGCCAGTTGCAGTCCATGTTCCAGAACCTGGGCGGTCAGAAGCAAAAACCGCGTAAGCTGAAAATCAAAGACGCGATGAAGCTGCTGATTGAAGAAGAAGCGGCTAAACTGGTGAACCCGGAAGAGCTGAAACAGGAAGCTATCGACGCCGTTGAGCAGCACGGGATCGTGTTTATCGACGAAATCGACAAAATCTGTAAGCGCGGCGAATCCTCTGGTCCGGATGTGTCCCGTGAAGGCGTACAGCGCGACCTGCTGCCGCTGGTTGAAGGCTGCACGGTCTCCACCAAGCACGGCATGGTGAAAACCGATCATATTCTGTTTATCGCTTCTGGCGCATTCCAGGTCGCGAAACCGTCGGACCTGATCCCGGAACTGCAGGGTCGTCTACCGATTCGCGTTGAACTACAGGCGCTGACCACCAGCGATTTTGAGCGTATCCTGACCGAACCGAATGCCTCCATCACCGTTCAGTACAAAGCGCTGATGGCGACCGAAGGTGTGGACATTAACTTCACCGAATCGGGCATTAAACGCATTGCCGAAGCGGCCTGGCAGGTTAACGAAACCACCGAAAACATCGGTGCGCGTCGTCTGCACACCGTTCTGGAACGTCTGATGGAAGATATTTCCTATGATGCGAGCGATTTGAACGGCCAAAGCATCACAATTGATGCCGATTATGTGAGCAAACATCTGGATGCGCTGGTCGCAGATGAAGATCTGAGCCGTTTTATCCTATAATCGCGTTCAATGCATTTTCATCACTGTTGATGGGGCTGATAAAGCCCCATTTTTATTGGCGCTAAATATGACTGAACAACAACAAATTAGCCGCTCACAAGCCTGGCTGGAAAGTTTACGACCTAAGACCTTACCGCTCGCCTTCGCGGCGATCATCGTCGGTACGGCATTAGCATGGTGGCAAGGATACTTCGATCCGCTGGTTGCTCTGCTGGCATTGATTACGGCGGGACTGCTGCAAATTCTGTCCAATCTCGCTAACGACTATGGCGATGCCGTCAAAGGCAGCGACACGCCCGATCGCATTGGACCGCTGCGCGGGATGCAAAAAGGGGTTATCACCCAAGAGCAGATGAAGCGCGCGCTGATCGTCACCGTAGTGTTGATCTGTCTGTCTGGTCTGGCCCTGGTTGCCGTGGCCTGTCACACGCTGGCGGATTTTGTCGGTTTCCTGGTGCTCGGGGGCCTGTCAATTATCGCCGCGATCACTTACACCGTGGGTAATCGCCCTTACGGATATATCGGTCTGGGCGATATTTCCGTGCTGGTATTCTTCGGCTGGCTCAGCGTGATGGGAAGCTGGTATTTACAGGCCCATACGCTGATTCCGGCGCTGATTCTGCCTGCCACCGCCTGCGGCCTGCTGGCAACCGCTGTGCTCAACGTCAACAATCTGCGCGATATCAACAGCGACAGAGAGAATGGCAAGAACACGCTGGTCGTGCGTTTAGGCGCCGTGAATGCCCGCCGCTACCATGCCTGCCTGCTGATGGGTACGCTGGTCTGTCTGGCGCTGTTTAACCTGTTCTCGCTGCAAAGCCTATGGGGATGGTTGTTTATTCTTGCCGCTCCGCTGCTTTTCAAACAGGCGCGTTACGTGATGCGTGAGATGAACCCTGAGGCAATGCGCCCGATGCTGGAACGCACCGTAAAAGCGGCACTATTAACTAACCTGCTGTTTGTCGTTGGAATTTTCTTAAGTCAGTGGTCTCTTTAACTGACAAATATCAATTAACAATTGATGATTTTGCCAACAGTACACATAGCGCGATATACTAAAAATTCTCGCAGCAACTAAACGTTAAGCCTATGAAATACGATACATCCGAGCTTTGTGACATCTATCAGGAAGATGTCAACGTCGTGGAACCGCTGTTCTCTAACTTTGGGGGACGGTCGTCGTTTGGCGGACAAATCATCACGGTAAAATGTTTCGAGGACAACGGGTTGCTGTACGATCTGCTCGAACAGAACGGCCGTGGTCGCATTCTGCTGGTCGATGGCGGCGGTTCTGTTCGCCGCGCGCTGGTCGATGCCGAACTGGCGCGGCTGGCCGTACAGAATGAATGGGAAGGTCTGGTCATCTACGGCTCAGTACGCCAGGTAGACGATCTGGAAGAACTGGATATCGGCATTCAGGCGATTGCCGCCATTCCGGTAGGCGCTTCAGGTGAAGGCATTGGGGAAAGCGATGTGCGCGTCAACTTTGGCGGCGTGACCTTCTTCTCCGGCGACCACCTGTACGCCGACAACACCGGGATAATCCTCTCCGAAGACCCGCTCGATATCGAGTGATCAAAAAGGCACCGCAAGGTGCCTTTTTTTATGCGTTTCCGTCGTACCCACCTTTTGCACGCCTTGCAACTGTAGCTATTTGCCGCAACTGATGAAGCTACTTACAGCGGCTCTATCTCCCCCTTCCCACCCTGCGTGTTATTTGTCTTAATAAACAACAAGTTAAAAACATGGCACGCCTTATGCTTTATACCACTATATCCAATCAAAGCGCATAAGGATTTTTTATGAAGAAAAATGCAGTGGTTATTAACCCGCAAGATAGCGTTGCTACTGCTATCCAGCCCCTCAAGGCCGGAGACGTCGCCAACATGTTTGTTGGCAATGAAAATCTGACCATCACCTTACGGGATGACATCCCTTACGGTCATAAATTTGCCATTAAAGCCGTTGCGCTTCATGGCGAAGTTTACAAATACGGTGAATCCATTGGTCGGGCAACAAAGCCTATCCAGACCGGAGATTATGTTCATGTTCATAATGTTGAAAGTGAACGTGGCCGTGGGGATTGGAAATAAAGGCTGAAGGAACAAGTGAAAATGAAAAAAACAATCAAAGGTTATCGTCGTCCGGATGGCAGCGTGGGTATTCGCAACTACGTCTTAATTTTACCTACCAGCGTTTGCGCCAATAAAGTGGCCCAGGACATCTCCGCTCAGGTTCATGGCTCAACCTGGCTTAATAATGATTTTGGTTGCTGCCAGATTGCTGGTGATGCTGCATTAACCGAAAAAACACTGATCAACGTTGCCAGGAACGGCAACGTTGGCGCCATACTCGTTGTCGGATTGGGTTGTGAAGGCGCTGAACCTACTCACATTGCGCAAGAAATCACGAAATTTGGTAAGCCGGTTTCCTGCATCACAATTCAGAATGAAGGGGGGACCTTGCAGTGTCAGGCGCGCGGAATTTCAATCGCACGTCAGTATGCGCAGGATTTGTCCCAGCAAGACTACGAAGAAATAAACGTCAGCGAGTTGATCCTCGGAATGGAATGCGGAGGTTCTGATACCACTTCTGGCCTCGCCTCCAACCCTGCCTGTGGTGTTGCATCTGATTTGTTAGTTAACGATGGTGGCACATCGATTCTTTCAGAAACCACCGAATTCATTGGCGCAGAACACGTTGTTGCTCGTCGGGCCATTAATTCACAAGTCGCAGACGATTTAATCAAGCTGGTAGTGGGGTGTGAAGAAAGAGCGAAAGCCCTGGGCGCAGATATCAGGGGCGGGCAACCGACGCCAGGTAATATCCAGGGCGGTATCACCACCATTGAGGAAAAATCTCTGGGCTGCATGCACAAAGCGGGTCATTCACCGCTACAGGGCGTCCTGCAATACGCAGATTTCCCTGGCGGTCGTGGACTATGGGTGATGGACTCCCCTGGACAAGATATCGAATCCATCTCCGGGATGGTGGCCGGCGGCGCACAAATTATTATCTTTACTACCGGGCGCGGAACCCCCACGGGAAACCCGATTGCGCCAGTGATCAAAATCACCGCCAACGAAGAAACATTTACCAAAATGCGCGACAACATTGATATTGATGTTTCATCGATTATGCGGGGAGAATCTTCTATTAATGAGATGGGCGAGGTGATTTATCAGGAAATCATTAAGGTTTCTAATGGTAAAACAACCAAAGCTGAAGATCTTGGGCATAAGGAATTCTCTATTTACAAGATCGCACCAACATTTTAAGACGATAGAAATATAACCCTATACGGTGGGAATAAATAACATATTCCCATCATTTATATCCGTTACGAAAACACGGAAGTCTCCTCATGAAAATAAAACAAACAATTGAGAAATTCCCAGGCGGGATGATGGTAATCCCGTTATTGATCGGAGCATTATTAAAGACATTTTGTCCTGGTGCTTTAGAAATAGGGAGCTTTTCGACGGCGGTAGCTCATGGCGCTCTCGCTATCCTGGGCGTATTTTTTGTCTGTATGGGCGCTGAAATCCGCCTACAGGCCGCGCCGGTCGCCCTGAAAAAAGGGTTCGCCATTATGCTGTCCAAGTTGGTTGTCGGGACAGCAATTGGCTTACTGGTCGCAAAGTTTTGCGGCGCCAACGGCTTCTTTGGTTTGTCTGCACTCGCCATTATCGCGGCGATGACCAATGCGAATATGGGCCTCTATGCTGCACTGACCAAACAGTTTGGCAATGAAACCGATGCGGGCGCTATCGCTGTGCTTTCCGTACTTGAAGGCCCCTTTCTGACGATGGTGGCGATGGGTGCCGCTGGGCTGGTGTCGATCCCAATAATGGAGCTGTTCGCCGTTGTTTTACCAATACTGATTGGTATGCTGCTCGGAAATCTGGATGAGGATATGCGTTCGTTCCTGAAAAGCGGCGGCGCGATGCTGATCCCCTTCTTCTCTTTTGGTCTGGGTACCGGAATTGATTTCAGCACCCTGCTGATGGCCGGATTCGCAGGGGTTATTCTGGGTCTCATGACCGCATTCATTGGCGCGCTGATTAATGTTGCCGTCTCCCGTTTTGTCGGAGGTTCAGGCATCGCCGGAGCGGCAGTCTCCACGACGGCCGGTAACGCCGTTGCGACCCCCGCAGCCATCGCCGCGGTTGACCCCAGCGTGTCAGCATTAATCGCCGTAGCGACGCCGCAGATTGCCGCCTCTACGATCGTCACCTCCTTAGTCGTACCGTTTATAACCGCCTGGGTTGCTCGCCGCGAACAAAGGAGAATCGCCCAACGCCAGCAGTTATCAAAAACATAAATTCCACAGAGTTGATCGAAAACAATTCCGCTGTTCACCATTTATGTGACAAAAAGATTGCAGAAACAGTAAGTCGTGAATGGATTACTGTTTCTGCAATAATGCCGACAACTGTTTCCACCGTTATCGACTTCACATCATGATCATGCTGGATTCAACATGTTAAAATTACCTAATATTTACATCGTTTCTCCTTTACAAGCGCTCTCTCTCGAAGCTGAACGCCTGTCTATCCGATATAAGCACATCGCAAATCTAACGATATTAAATGCTACCCTCGACGATGTTGATTCCGTGATCCCGATATTGCGCACGAATTCCCCTGATCTTGTGATTAGTCGCGGTGGCATGGCATGGATGCTTAAACAAAAAATACCGCAGCCTGTCATTGAAATAAAAACATCCGCCTATGATATTATCGATGCCCTCAGGCCATATCTTGGGCTCAATAAAAATATTGGGGTTATTGGGTTTCGCAGCGTTATCGACGGCTGTATGAAAATAGCCAGGATGCTTAATCTGCAACTCACTGAGTTTATCATTGACGAAATGGCCAACCCTTGCATTGAGAATGTCAGAAATGACTTTGTCAATTACACACAAAATAACCAGATAGATCTTATTATTGGCGATGCCATTTGCCCGCTTTATTTTGGCACACACAGCATGGAACATTTCATCCCTTTCCATTCAGGTGTCGAGTCCATAGAACTGGCATTACATGAGGCAATTCAGCTGTATCAGGCGCTCGCTAATGAGCGCATTGAGCAAAACCAGCTAAACCTGTTACTTGACCACACCAATAAATTCATTCTTCTCATTGATAATTGCGGTAAGGTCATTCACTGTAACCATAAAGCCGTCGAGCTTTTACAACTCAGTAAACATGATTTAATCAGTAAAAAAATACCTTCCTTAACGCTAAACTGGGAAGACCTGCAAAATAATATCCCGATAGAAAATGAGTTAATCAACACACCCTATGGCGAATTTGTGGTTAACCAGTTCCCCATTGTAGAAAACGAAAATCTCAACCGCGTGGTGATCACCCTCCAGACATCATCTAACTTACAGAATGCTGAGCAGAAGATAAGAATCAAAGAAGCGAAAAAGTTAGGATTTCACGCCAGGTATCACTTCGAAGATTTTATTACCTGCAACCGTGAAATGCAGGATCGCTTAAGGTTAGCCAGAATATATGCGGAAACCGAAGCAACAATACTGCTACTCGGTGAAAATGGTACCGGCAAAGAGGTTCTGGCGCAGAGCATTCATAACGCCAGTTCACATCGCAATGGGCCATTTGTTGCGGTTAACTGCGGCGCAATCCCCGCTTCAATTATGGAAAGCGAACTCTTTGGATATGTCGATGGCGCGTTTTCCGGTGCCTCTAAAAAAGGCCGCGCAGGGATGTTTGAACTGGCGCATAACGGCACCATCTTTCTTGATGAAATCAGCGAACTGGATAAGTTCTTACAAGCAAAACTCTTACGCATTCTGCAAGAGCGCCAACTGATGCGCCTGGGCGCAGATCACATGATTCCGGTTAACGTCCGCGTTATTGCGGCCACAAACCGAAACTTACCGGCAATGATTGCAGCCGGTGATTTTAGAGAAGACCTTTTTTATCGCTTGAATGTGCTCAAGGTCACCACATTACCGTTACGTGAACGCCCGGACGATATCCAACTTATTGGGCAAACAACTTTAGATGCGCTGAGAAAGTCCTATCAGCTGCCTCCCATTGCATTGAGCGAAAGTTTATGGAGTGAGCTGAAAAAATATTTATGGCCGGGTAACGTACGTCAGTTGAATAATATTATGGAGCGCCTGGCGTTATCGTTTTCATCCGGTGTGGTGTCTCTTTCTGCCGCCACGTTACTGATTGAGGATTTACAAGCCGATAAAGCGTCTTCCCCCCAACAACCTCGCCATCACTGCCCGGACTGCCAGTTGCTCGAAGGGCCGTATAAACGGATCCGTAGCCGTATTCTCAAAGGGGTGCTACTACGACAGCAAAACAACAAAAGCCGTGCAGCGAAGCAACTGGATATTGACCGTAGCTCGTTCACCCGTTGGCTTGGTGATTGATGGGAAAGCCCGCAAGCAAGGCCGTTATCAAAGATAAGTATTGCCGGATGTCGGCTTACACCTTATCCGGCCTACAAACTAAATCCTCTATAGATTTCGCGTCAGGGCAAGGCGGCAAGTAAGTGAATCCCCAGGAGCATAGGCCACTATGTGACTGGGGTGAACGCACGCAGCCAACGCCGCCATAACGTGAAATATGACGAGGATTAGACTTCTTCCATACGACCCAGCAGGGCATGCAGACGATCCTGCCAGCCGTTCTGCTGTTCTTTCAGATTGTTGTTCTCACGCTCCAGTTCTTCACGCTGCTGCTGTGCAGACTGAACTTCCTGCGACAGCGAGTTGTTCTTTTCTTTCAGCTCTTCGATTTCCATCTGCAACAGCGTGATGGTATCAATCGCCTGCTGTACTTTTGCTTCCAGTTTCTCAAACACTTCTAATGACATCGTCATACCTCTCCTGAATTGCAAGGCGTTGATGGATAAAAATCCTCGTCCCGATAACCGGCGACGCCTTAATAAAAACGAGCGCACTCTACTTAACACCGATTGTATGAAGCCGCGTCATCCCTGTCCAGCGGCATCCCGCGCAGATTGCGGTTTGCAACACTTTTAGTCTTTCTCCTGGTGACATGACTGTCATAACGCTTAAGTGTTAAGAGATTGATCGGTGAAATGATTCAGCTCACACTATTTTTGTATAACAAATACCGCGCAATGGCGCGAAAACGCTCATTTTGTTGATGCAGTACACACATTTTAATTTCGATATTTCTCGTTTTTGAGCGTTAACGATAAATTAACAGTGTGCCTACCGGCTCCGGGGATGTCAGTGACCTTCTCGCACACAATAAACATTAAACTCTCTTCAGGATCCGATTATGAGTCAAACATCAACCTTAAAAGGCCAGTGCATTGCTGAATTCCTCGGTACCGGGTTGTTGATTTTCTTCGGTGTGGGCTGTGTCGCTGCACTCAAAGTGGCCGGGGCTACTTTTGGTCAGTGGGAAATCAGCATCATCTGGGGTCTGGGGGTAGCGATGGCTATCTATCTGACCGCAGGCGTTTCTGGCGCACACCTGAATCCAGCGGTCACCATCGCACTCTGGCTGTTTGCCTGTTTTGATAAACGCAAAGTCGTCCCTTTTATTATTTCGCAAATTGCCGGCGCCTTTTGCGCAGCGGCATTGGTTTACGGGCTTTATTACAATCTTTTCCTCGATTTCGAACAAACCAATCATATCGTGCGCGGCAGTACCGAGAGCCTGGGTCTGGCAGGTACTTTCTCCACCTATCCGAACCCGCATATCAATTTTGTGCAGGCCTTCGCGGTTGAAATGGTCATTACCGCTATTCTAATGGGGCTGATTCTGGCCCTGACCGACGATGGTAACGGTGTACCTCGTGGTCCGCTGGCGCCACTGCTGATCGGCTTACTGATTGCCGTTATTGGTGCTTCCATGGGTCCGCTAACAGGTTTTGCGATGAACCCGGCACGTGACTTCGGACCGAAACTGTTCGCCGGATTGGCCGGATGGGGTGAGATTGCCTTCACGGGTGGTCGTGATATCCCTTACTTCCTGGTGCCGGTGTTTGGCCCGATTACCGGCGCAATTTTGGGCGCATGGGCCTATCGCAAACTGATTGGTCGTCATTTACCGTGCGATGTCTGCGCGATTGAAGAGAAAGACGTTGCGGCCAACACTCAACAAAAAGCTTCGCAGTAATGTGACTACGGGACAAAAAATTATGACTGAAAAAAAATATATCGTTGCGCTCGACCAGGGCACCACCAGCTCCCGCGCGGTCGTAATGGACCACGATGCGAATATCGTTGCCGTTTCACAGCGCGAATTCGAGCAAATCTACCCGAAAGCAGGTTGGGTAGAACACGACCCAATGGAAATTTGGGCAACCCAAAGCTCCACGCTGGTTGAAGTGCTGGCGAAAGCCGATATCAGTTCCGATGAAATTGCCGCGATCGGTATTACCAACCAGCGTGAAACCACCATCGTCTGGGAACGTGAGACCGGTAAACCAATCTATAACGCCATTGTATGGCAGTGTCGTCGTACCGCAGATATCTGCGAGAAGCTCAAGCGCGACGGTATGGAAGAGTACATCCGCAATAACACCGGCCTGGTGATTGACCCGTACTTCTCCGGTACCAAAGTGAAGTGGATCCTCGACCACGTAGAAGGTTCGCGTGAGCGCGCCCGTCGCGGTGAACTGCTGTTTGGTACCGTAGACACCTGGCTTATCTGGAAAATGACGCAGGGGCGTGTACACGTCACCGATTACACCAACGCCTCACGTACCATGCTGTTCAACATTCACTCCCTGGACTGGGACGACAAGATGCTGGATGCGCTGGATATTCCGCGCGCCATGCTGCCGGAAGTACGTCGTTCTTCTGAAGTGTACGGTCAGACCAACATCGGTGGTAAGGGCGGCATTCGTATTCCTATCTCCGGTATCGCCGGTGACCAGCAGGCGGCGCTGTTCGGCCAGCTGTGCGTGAAAGAAGGGATGGCGAAAAACACTTACGGTACCGGCTGCTTCATGCTGATGAACACCGGCGAGAAAGCCGTTAAGTCCGAAAACGGGCTGCTGACCACCATCGCCTGCGGACCGACCGGAGAAGTGAACTACGCCCTGGAAGGCGCGGTGTTTATGGCGGGTGCCTCTATCCAGTGGCTGCGTGATGAAATGAAACTCATCAGCGATGCATTCGACTCTGAGTATTTCGCGACTAAAGTGAAAGACACCAACGGCGTGTACGTCGTTCCGGCATTCACCGGTCTGGGCGCACCGTACTGGGACCCGTATGCGCGTGGCGCCATCTTCGGTCTGACCCGTGGCGTAAACTCCAACCACATCATTCGCGCAACGCTTGAGTCTATCGCTTACCAGACCCGTGACGTACTGGAAGCGATGCAGGCTGACTCCGGCATTCGCTTGCACGCCCTGCGCGTCGATGGCGGTGCGGTCGCCAACAACTTCCTGATGCAGTTCCAGTCGGACATTCTCGGCACGCGCGTTGAGCGCCCGGAAGTCCGCGAAGTCACTGCGCTGGGTGCGGCTTATCTGGCCGGTCTGGCGGTCGGCTTCTGGCAAAACCTGGATGAGCTGCAGGAAAAAGCGGTCATCGAGCGTGAATTCCGTCCTGGCATCGAAACCACCGAACGTAACTTCCGTTACAGCGGCTGGAAAAAAGCAGTCAAACGCGCCATGGCGTGGGAAGATCACGACGAGTAATACGTCATTGCCGGATGGCGACGCTAAGGTGTCTTATCCGGCAATATCTTCGTGCGGGGACAACCCCGCACACACATCAATAATCTCGCCCCCTCCCCTGTGCTACACTTCGCGCCATTCCTTTCAGCTACGAGTTTGCAATGAGACGAGAACTTGCCATTGAATTTTCACGCGTGACCGAAGCGGCCGCGCTGGCTGGCTATAAATGGCTGGGCCGCGGCGATAAAAATACCGCTGACGGCGCGGCGGTGAACGCCATGCGTATTATGCTCAACCAGGTCAACATCGACGGCACCATCGTGATTGGCGAAGGTGAAATCGATGAAGCGCCGATGCTGTTTATCGGTGAGAAAGTCGGTACGGGTCTTGGCGATGCGGTAGACATCGCAGTCGATCCTATCGAAGGCACGCGTATGACGGCAATGGGCCAGGCAAATGCGCTGGCGGTACTGGCCGTGGGCGATAAAGGCTGCTTCCTGAACGCGCCGGACATGTACATGGAAAAGCTGATTGTCGGCCCAGGCGCAAAAGGGTCCATTGACCTGAACCTGTCGCTGGAAGCCAACCTGCATAACATTGCCGCCGCGCTGAACAAACCCCTGAGTGACCTGACCGTCACTATCCTGGCAAAACCTCGCCATGATGACGTTATTGCAGAGATGACGAAACTGGGCGTGCGCGTATTCGCTATTCCCGACGGCGACGTTGCGGCTTCAATTCTGACCTGCATGCCTGACAGCGAAGTTGACGTGCTGTACGGCATTGGCGGCGCACCGGAAGGTGTGGTCTCCGCCGCCGTTATCCGCGCGCTGGATGGCGATATGCAGGGCCGTCTCCTGGCGCGTCATGACGTCAAAGGCGACAGCGAAGAAAACCGCCGCATTGGCGAACAGGAACTGGCCCGCTGCACCGCGATGGGCATTGAAGCGGGCAAAGCGCTGCGTCTGGACGAAATGGCGCGCAGCGACAACGTCATTTTTTCTGCCACCGGCATCACCAAAGGCGAT
Organism: Citrobacter sp. W9; assembly: GCF_026719375.1. Classification (NCBI taxonomy): domain Bacteria; kingdom Pseudomonadati; phylum Pseudomonadota; class Gammaproteobacteria; order Enterobacterales; family Enterobacteriaceae; genus Citrobacter; species Citrobacter sp. W9. The sequence goes on from NZ_JAPPTE010000017.1 coordinate 49,872, forward strand.
CTGCTGGAAGGCATTAGCCGCAAAGGCAATATCGCGACCACCGAAACGCTGCTGATCCGCGGCAAATCGCGCACAATCCGCCGCATTCAGTCGATTCACTATCTCGATCGCAAAGATCCCGATGTGCAGGCGCACATCCTGTAATTGATTTGATCAATAGAGCCTTCCAGCCCATCCGGGCTGGAAATCTTTCGTCCAACGAACGAAGATAAGGCAATCAAAGCAGACAGGAGAAAACCATGGCAGATTGGGTAACAGGCAAAGTCACAAAGGTGCAGAACTGGACCGATGCCTTATTTAGTTTGACCGTGCGAGCTCCGGTTCTTCCTTTTACTGCTGGCCAGTTTACCAAGCTTGGCCTGGAAATCGACGGCGAGCGTGTCCAGCGCGCCTATTCCTACGTGAATGCGCCCGACAATCCCGATTTAGAGTTTTATCTGGTGACGGTTCCCGACGGCAAACTCAGCCCTCGTTTGGCCGCGCTGAAGCCTGGCGATGACGTTCAGGTGGTCAGTGAAGCCGCTGGCTTCTTCGTGCTGGATGAGGTCCCCGATTGCGACACGCTATGGATGCTGGCGACCGGCACGGCTATCGGCCCGTATTTGTCGATTCTGCAGTTAGGCAAAGATCTGGATCGCTTTAAAAATCTGGTGCTGGTCCACGCCGCGCGCTATGCCGCCGATTTGAGCTATCTGCCGTTGATGCAGGCGCTGGAAAAACGCTACGAAGGTAAATTACGTATCCAGACCGTTGTTAGCCGTGAAACTGCGGCAAATTCGTTGACCGGACGAGTGCCAGCGCTGATTGAAAGCGGTGAGCTGGAAAAAGCGGTAGGTCTGCCAATGGATAAAGAAACCAGCCACGTAATGCTGTGTGGAAATCCACAAATGGTGCGCGACACGCAGCAACTGTTGAAAGAGACCCGGCAGATGACCAAACACCTGCGCCGTCGACCAGGCCATATGACCGCTGAACACTACTGGTAAGAACGTTTTACTGCCCGGTAAGCGTCCCGGGCATTTTGCCGGATGGCGACGCTAACGCGTCTTGTCCGGCCTACGAGTCAGCTCTGTACTTTACGTCCTGCGTATCTTTACCGTATTTATTTTCGTCCTGGGTGCCGACAAACGCGCCCAGATCGATAAGCATGCCGACCAGAATCAGCGTCGGAAGAAAACGGCCTACCGCCCATTGCCAGACGCCAGGTAACATCGCCCAGTTTCCGGCCAGCAGCATCCACGCCAGAATCATCAGCAACGCCCACGCTCCTGAACGACCTCGGTCATGCAGACGCTTTACCGTCACCGCCGCCGTCGGCCATAGCAGACACACCAGACAAAATGCTGCGGTTTGAATATCAAGTAATTGCTTACTTGCCAGGGAGAACAACGCCAGCATACTGACGATCCACAGACCTATCCAAATCCAGAAATCACGGCGTCCAATACGCCCTTTAAATGAGAATAACCACTGCTGTATGGTCATGTAGGTTCCTTTATTATTACCTTCCAGGACAGTTTACCCTTTTGACAAGCCGGACGGTTACCGTTTTAATCGTGAGCAGTGAGAATGAAAGGTACAATTGATGAAGCAAGGATTTACACTGTTTTTATTACTGTTTTCAGCCTTAACCGTAAGCACTACAGCGCAGGCGGAAGAGCTATCGACGGCAATCACGGCCCCCTATTTGCTGGCGGGCGCGCCGACTTTTGATCTATCGATTAGCCAGTTTCGTGAAAACTTTAATACACAGAATCCAAAGCTTATCCTCAATGAATTCCGTGCCATCGACAGCAGCCGCGACCGGGCGAATCTCACCCGCGCCGCCAGCAAAATTAACGAAAATCTGTATGCGTCATCCGCGCTTGAACGCGGTACATTGAAAATCAAAAGTATGCAGATCACCTGGCTACCGATTCAGGGGCCTGAACAAAAGGCGGCGAAAGCGAAAGCGCTGGAATACATGACCGCCGTCATTCACACCGTCGCGCCGCTGCTGACAAAAGAACAAAGTCAGAAAAAGCTGCAAAAATTGCTCGCCGCTGGCAAAGGTAAGCACTATTACGCCGAAACAGAAGGCGCTATTCGCTATGTCATAGCAGATAACGGTGAAAAGGGGCTGACCTTCGCTGTTGAACCGATTAAGCTGGCACTATCAGAAAGTCTTGAGAAGGCGAATTGATGACAAAAAGCAAAGCCTTTCCGCAGACGAATCTCTATACTGTTTCACAGACCATGCTGCCCTGACGGGCGGCCATATTCCTTAATTCGCTGACAAGCGTGGAGAAATGAAATGCGACATCCTTTAGTGATGGGTAACTGGAAACTGAACGGCAGCCGCCATATGGTAAACGAACTGGTTGCTAATCTGCGTAAAGAACTGGCTGGCGTTGCTGGCTGTGCAGTAGCGATTGCTCCGCCGGAAATGTATATCGACCTGGCGAAACATGCCGCTGCCGGTAGCCACATCATCCTGGGCGCGCAGAACGTTGACCTGAACCTGTCTGGCGCATTCACCGGTGAAACAAGCGCTGAAATGCTGAAAGATATCGGCGCGCAGTACATCATTATCGGTCACTCTGAGCGCCGTACTTACCACAAAGAGTCTGACGAACTGATCGCGAAGAAATTTGCTGTGCTGAAAGAGCAGGGTCTGACTCCCGTTCTGTGCATTGGTGAAACCGAAGCAGAAAATGAAGCGGGCAAAACTGAAGAAGTCTGCGCACGTCAGATCGACGCCGTTCTGAAAACTCAGGGCGCTGCGGCATTCGAAGGCGTAGTTATCGCTTACGAACCAGTATGGGCTATCGGTACCGGTAAATCTGCAACTCCGGCTCAGGCTCAGGCTGTTCACAAATTCATCCGTGACCACATTGCTAAAGCTGACGCGAAAATCGCTGAACAGGTTATCATCCAGTACGGCGGTTCCGTGAACGCGGGCAACGCTGCTGAACTGTTCGCTCAGCCGGACATCGACGGCGCGCTGGTTGGCGGTGCTTCTCTGAAAGCAGACGCCTTCGCAGTTATCGTTAAAGCAGCAGAAGCCGCTAAACAGGCTTAAGTTGTATGGCGGGAGGAGCACTCCTCCCGTCGCATCAGGTTTACCAGTATCCCAGCCAGTGCCACCAGAAGGCGCCGGTTATCCCCCAAATGGTCAGGTTGACCACACTCATTACCAGTCCCGTTTTCCACCACTCCGCCAGCGTGACATAGCCTGAACCAAAAATGATAGGCGCAGTACCCGTGCCATAGTGCGTGAGCGACATCATCAGCGAGGAGGAGAAGCCGAGCATCAACCCAAGCAGCGCCGGCGGCGCGCCGAGGCCTAATCCTGCGGCGAAGAATGCAGCGAACATCGCCGTGATATGCGCGGTTGTACTGGCGAAAAAGTAGTGCGAGTAGACGTAAAGCAGGATCAGCAATAGCGTCGCGATGCTCCAGTGCACACCAAGATGGTCGATTGCGCTACCCACGCTGGTTGCCAGCCACCCCACCAGCCCCAACTTGCTGAGAAAATCCGCCATCATTACCAGCGCCGCGAACCAGACTATGGTATCCCACGCGCCACGGCACTTAAGAATGTCATCCCAACTTAATACGCCCGACATCAACAGAATCGACAAACCAATTAACGCGGCGCTGGTAGGGTTTACACTCCAGCCACTGCCCATCAACATCGCGGGCACTCCCGCCCACAGGCAGAGCAGCAAAATGAAGACTGCCAGAGTAATTTTCTCTGCCAGTGAAAGCGGACCTAGCGCATCCAGTTTTTGTCGTGCGAACTGAGGCGCATTTGGCGTGCGTGTGATGGCTGGCGGGTAGAGCCACCAGATAACAATCGGCATAACGACCAGTGAGACCACCGCGGGAAGCAGCGCGGCGATAGCCCACATTCCCCAGGTCATATTCAGCACACCATCGGTTCCCTTCGTTAAAAAGCTAACGATTAAGGGGTTAGGCGCGGTCGCGGTGATGAACATTGCCGAGCTGATGGGGTTAATGTTGTAATTCACCAGCGCCAGATAGCGGCCCGTTGAGCCATTCTCGTTGTTGCCCGGCTGCGATCCGAGGCTTTCCGCAATCGCCCGCATTACCGGGTGAATAATACCGCCGCCACGCGCCGTGTTGCTTGGCGTAACCGGCGCAATCAGGGTTTCCGCAAGGGTTAATGCCCACGCAATACCCAGCGTTCTTTTACCAAACAGCGCAATAAACCCGTAGCCAATACGCGCGCCCAACCCGGTCTTTAACAGGCTTTGCGACAGCATGATGGATAAACCAATCAGCCAAATCAGTTGATTAGAGAAGCCGCTCAAGGCATCGTTCAGCGCGGCCGAGGGTTTACCGGGGTTAGTGACGCCGGTCATCGCCACCAGCATAATCGCCACAACCGCAATGGCGCCAATGGGCATGGCTTTACCGATAATCGCTGCGATCGTACCAATGAACAACGCCAGCAGATGCCACGCTTGCGGAGTGACGTCAGGCGGACACGGGATAACAAACCAGATGGCCAGCGTGATCGCGAGCGAAATGATGGCAGGCCAACAGCGGATAGGGGTCAAACTGTCCATGAATCAATCCTTGAGTTTCCAGTGCGCAAATCTGCGCCCCGGTATTAACCGCCATCAGCCCAAATAAAACAATTCATCATCTCACAAAACAAAAAATTAACATTTAGATACAGTTATAATTTACCCAGTATACTGAACCAGAGGTAATCCAACGGCAGAAGCAACAGATACGTTGCCGCCGCCAGCGCCATACACAGCAGCATCCCCGCCCTTGCAGGCACTTTCCCAAGCGCCATCGCCACAACAATGGGTGAAGCCTGATACGGCAGCAGCGGTGTGGAATACCCCAGAACCTGAATCATAATCACCGACAGCAGCGGGAATCCCGTGGCATCGGCAAAGCTTTGCGCCAGCGTGGTATACAGCGCCGGAACACCGTTTGCCGTCATAATAAAATTGAGTGCGGTGGTAATGCCGGTCAGCGCGAGGAAGCTGGTGAACGGTTTTTCCGCGTCCAGCGGCATCACCTGTAACAGCGCCTCGCCCACCGCACTGCCAATACCGGTCTGCGTGACGGTGATCGCCAGCCCCAGAATACCCGCCACGTAGATACAGGTACGGATATTGACCCCACTGGAAAACTCCTCGCCATTAATAAAGCCAACCCGAGGTAGCAGCGTGATAACCGCCGCCGCCAGTCCGGTCCACGCTGGACCAATGCCGTGCCAGCTTTCGCTTACCCACAAAAACAACACCACCGCTAACATCCATGCCAGACGTTTTTCATCCCGGCTCATCGGCTCAGGCGGCGTCAAATCTCGCGGCGCATGGGGCTTACCAGGAAACAGCCAGCAGATAAGTACGATGAGTATCGCGCCTTTGAGCCAGCCCAGAACCGGCGTATGCAGCAGTAAATAAGGCAGATAATTCAGGTGGATACCGTAAGAACCTTCCGCTGCGCCGCTCATCACCAGATTCGGCACGTTAGCGGGTAAAATCGTCGCGGAAAGCTGGAACGTCCCAAACCCGACGGCCAGCGCCAGACCATACCAGGCTCGCGTGCCGTCGTTAATTCCCGCCCGTTTCGCCATCGCGGCAACAATCGGCATCAGTAGCGCAATGCGCCCCATGTTGGACGGCATTACAAACGCCAGCGCATAACTTAGCAGTACCACACTCGCTACCATTAACGGCCAGGAGTCGGTCAATCGCGATGACAGCGCCCTCGCCGCCCTGTCCGCCAATCCCGTTTTACGAATCGCGATACCCAGCACGAATCCACTGAAGACCAGCCAGAACGCCGACGACGCAAAGCCGCCAAAAATCACATCCGGTGGCGCGATTTTGGCCACCATCGCCACGGCAAAGAACAGCAGCGCCGTTATAAATTCCGGCAGCAGCGACGTCGCCCAGAGAAGAATGGTGATGCCAACCACCAGAGAAGGGATAAACAGAGGGTGCGAAAGCCAGAGCGACATGCCTGTCTCCTGTTGTTTTTTTCAACAAGAATACGGGGACAGGCATGCGGAGTAAACGCCAGATTAGGTAGGGTTAGCGCAGAATATCACATTGATGATCCTGAATTTCCTCAGCAGAGGCGAGATTCAGCGACAGCAAGTTACGCTGAGTCGCCAGCAGGACAAAGGACTCATCGCTCTGGCGCACCATCGCCAGCGCATAGCTGCCCATATGTTCTCGCGCATCCGGTACTTCTTCCGCCAGCATAATAAACGGGCTGCGTTGCGCCAGTTCATTCTCCGTGACGCGACGCGCCAGATATTCATGCCCACGTAATCCACCCGGCAAAGGCAACCAGCGGGTGCTGATTTTCGCCATGTTGTCATCCAGTTGTTTTCTGACATCGGTCCGCAGGCAGGAGATATGAATGTGTAGGTGATTTTGCGTACGACCGCTACGCGAGTTAATGGTCAGCGATACCGCTTTGTCAGGGATCTCCTGACCGTATTTTTGGCTCATAAAGCTACGCGCCTGCCAGGCCAGCCAGAAAAAGTTCGGCGTGCCTGATTCCAACAGCAACGGGCTTTCCGTACCATTGATACGGTAACCAGGCATCAACAGATATTGCAGCGGACCGTTACGATCTTTGAACACCACATATCCGGCGTCTGGTTTCACTTCCACGCACGGTGCGGGATCCTGCTGCTGCAACTGGTGCGGCAAGCATTGCTGAAGAACAATCTGGCGTAACGCGTCCGGGTTGCCGGTGAATTTCCAGTAACCAATGCCAGCAGCGGCAGCCACCACAATCACCGCCAGTAAAAGATAGCCTGCTTTTTTCATTACGCGTTCCCTGTATCCTATTGAGGGGCAAGAGTAACGCAAAACCATGACAAATAAAAAACCCGGTCGCGTTATGCCACCGGGTTGGTAACTCACAGATTTATTTAACGCTTGCTGATCTGGTCGAACGTACCGCCGTTAGAAAAGTGCTCTTTCTGTGCTTTCGTCCAGCCGCCAAACTCTTCGTCAATGGTGAACAGCTTCAGCTTCGGAAAGACATTTTCGTATTTCTTCGCCACTTCAGCATCACGCGGACGGTAGAAGTTTTTCGCTGCTATCTCCTGACCTTCCGGCGAGTAGAGATACTTCAGGTAGGCTTCCGCTACCGCTTTGGTGTCTTTCTTTTCCACCACTTTGTCGACCACGGAAACGGTCGGCTCCGCGAGAATCGATTCACTCGGGGTCACTATCTCGAATTTATCTTTACCCAGTTCGTTCGTCGCCAGTAGCGCTTCGTTTTCCCAGGCAATCAGCACATCACCGATACCGCGTTCAACGAAGGTATTGGTTGAGCCACGCGCACCAGAGTCCAGCACTTCAACGTTTTTAAACAGGGCTTTGACAAAGTCTTGCGCTTTGGCCTGATCGTTATTGTTGTGGTGCAGGGCGTAGCCCCATGCCGCCAGATAGTTCCAGCGTGCGCCGCCTGAGCTTTTCGGGTTTGGCGTAATGACCGATACGCCCGGTTTGATCAGATCGTTCCAGTCATGAATTTGTTTTGGATTGCCTTTGCGGACCAGGAAAACGATGGTGGAGGTGTAAGGTGCTGAGTTATCCGGCAGACGCTTGATCCAGTTTTTATCGATACGACCACGTTCAGCAATAGCGTCCACATCGTAAGCCAGCGCCAGCGTCACGACATCGGCTTCAATGCCATTAATGACGGAAGTCGCCTGTTTACCCGAACCGCCGTGCGATTGGCGGATCACGACGTTGTCGCCAGTTTCCTGCTTCCAGTGCGCGCTAAAAGCTTTGTTGTACTGCTCGTACAGTTCACGCGTTGGATCGTACGATACGTTAAGTAACTGAATGTCCTTTGCCAGAACGCTGGTCGATGCCAGCAATAATGTTAACCCTACGCCCCATTTGTTCATCGCCCAGCTCTCTTATGTGGTGTTGTGATGAGCAAAGCGTGCCAGAAAGCGATCCAAACATTAAAGAATAAAAAAAGATTTGCTATAACTTCGAGGAATAAATCTGAGGGATTGCCGGATGGCGGCTAGCGCCTAATCCGGCCTGCAAGTCTCAGCAACCTGAAGGCCGGATAAGCGTAGCGCCATCAGGCGCGCAAAAAACAATCAGTACAGTTTTTTCGCGCAGTCCAGCCAGTCACCTTTGAACGGACGCTTCATGTTTTCGATAGCGTCGATGATGTCATGGTGAACCAGTTTTTCGTTCTGAATACCTACGCAACGGCCACCGTGACCTTCGAGCAGCAATTCAATGGCATACGCGCCCATACGGGACGCCAGAATACGGTCATAAGGAACCGGAGAACCACCACGCTGGATGTGACCCAGTACGGTTGAACGCGTTTCACGGCCCGTTTCTTTCTCGATGTAATGCGCCAGTTCGTCAACATCACACATGTGCTCAGTGATCGCTACAATCGCGTGCTTTTTACCTTTCGCGATACCGGCTTTGATTTCAGCAACCAGATCATCACGGCTGAATTCTACTTCCGGAACCACTACGAACTCACAACCGCCGGCAATCGCTGCCGCCAGGGTCAGATCGCCACAGTAGCGGCCCATCACTTCAACGATAGAGATACGCTGGTGAGAAGAAGAGGTATCACGCAGACGGTCAATCGCTTCGACGACAGTACCCAGCGCGGTGAAATAACCGATGGTGTAGTCGGTGCCCTTGATATCGTTGTCGATAGTACCCGGCAGACCGATGCACGGGAAGCCCATTTCAGTCAGGCGTTTCGCACCCATGTAAGAACCGTCACCGCCGATAACAACCAGGGCGTCGATGCCACGCTTCTTCAGGTTTTCGATAGCCACCGCACGCACGTTTTCGTCGCGGAATTCCGGGAAGCGGGCAGAACCGAGGAAGGTACCGCCACGGTTGATCATGTCGGACACGCTATAGCGGTCAAGCTGGACCATACGGTCTTCATACAAACCCAGGTAGCCATCATGGATCCCCATGACTTCCAGCCCTTCCGTCAACGCTGCACGCACAACACCACGGATTGCTGCGTTCATGCCCGGCGCATCACCGCCGCTTGTCAACACACCGATTTTCTTAATCATGACTACCTCTGAACTTTGGAATGCAAAATGAAATCTGCTGCCGGAAGTCGATTCCGCATATCGAAACGATCCAACGAATATGCAGATAGTATAACAATCACTTCCTGCTGAATTGATTCAGGTCAGGCCAAATGGTGGTAATTTATACACAAAATGCTGGCCTGGTTCACTTTTTTTACAACGAATTATGAAAGCTCAAACATCTTGCCTTCCTTGGGTACGACCGAACAGGGATCCTGATGAATGATGACATCCGATCCCGGGAAACGTCGCAAAATTGCCTGCTCGACCTGCTCAGCCACTACATGCGCCTGAACGAGCGGCAGATTATCTTCCATTTCCAAATGAATCTGAATAAAGCGGGTCGGCCCTGACTGCCGCGTACGAAGATCGTGAGCGCCGCTGACTCCCGGCCATGACGTCACGATATCAATAATTTCCTGACGTTCTTCATCGGGTAAGGCGCGATCCAACAATGACTGTACCGCCTCATACCCCATGCGTAATGCGCTATATAAAATATAGATGCCAATCCCGAGCGCAAACAAGGCATCTGCGCGATGCCAGCCGTACCATGCCAGCCCAAGCGCAATGAGAATCGCACCGTTCATCATAACATCAGACTGATAATGAAGCATATCCGCCCGAACTGCCTGACTTTGCGTACGCTTTACCACCCAGCGCTGAAACGAGACCAGTATGATTGTGCACACTAACGCAATGATGGTGACAATCACCCCGACACCGGGATCTTTCATCGGCGTGGGTTGGATAAGATGCTGAATCCCGGTCAGGAATAAAAACAGCGCCGAACCGGAAATAAACATGCTTTGCGCCAGCGCCGCCAGCGATTCCGCTTTACCATGTCCGAAGGTATGTTCATCATCGGCCGGCTGCAAAGAATAGCGCACCACCAACAGGTTGGTTAACGACGCCGCGATATCCACCAAAGAATCCACCAGTGCAGCCAGAATACTGACCGATCCGGTGTACCACCACGCAAAAATTTTGATCAAAAGTAACAGCGATGCCATCACGGTCGCCGCGATTGCCGCCCGACTAACCAGCCGCCCATAGGTTTGATTCATAAACACTCCTGCCATCATCTTGGCGTAGTATAACTCATAGCGATGATCGTCTGACGACAGCGAAGTGTAGAAAATGAGATATAACCGTTTAGCACCAGCCTGAGTAAACAATTATCAACAAAGTGAATAATAGAAAACATTTTATATATATATCATTTAGCATCAATTAAAAATCAAACGACCTAAATAATAATAAAAATCGGCACAGCCTCTGAATTACTCATAATTAATATTGCCTTTACTACTCTTTTTTAATTATATTTTCCTTGCAGGTCACTTATTCACTCTGTAATAGATAAGTCAAGCGAATATAAAGGAAAAAATAATGAAACATAGTATATGTACTGCGCTTACGCTCGCCCTGCTTTCAGGCTCTGCGGCAGCCGCGACGCAAAGCATGCAATGCCCAGCGCCAGAAAACATCACTTATGAAAACCATATTTATACCTCTCCCGTTACCTTATCCGGATGGGAAGGGAGCTGGAATTCTCAAGTACACCAACAGAAGGACATTAAACGCTTCGTCACTGCACTTTATTTTGCAAAAAATAAACTGGCTGAAGGCGTATTAGTCAACTGCACTTACGAACTGGCAAACGGCCAGGAAATTGACCTGACGTATAGCCGTAAAGGGAAAGAGAATATACTCAGCAATCTGATTGTGTCGATTGAAGGAAACGATAACTGGTATCCTGAATCGGCCGCGAAAACCGAACGTTTTTATGATTGCGACAAGTCAGCAGACGCCTGCGGATTCGAACCACTGCAGACAGTCTATAACTGATCCCTTCTCCCTTCGCCTGCCACCCAAGCACGCCCCATCAGAGACCGTTTTTTGGGCAAAAAAAACCCCCACATCATGTGGGGGAAGACAGGGATGGTGTCTATGGCAAGGAAAACAGGGTTACTACTGGGAACGTGAGTTGCTACTACTCAATAAATTCAACGATGAGCTTTTTTGCCAGTGCGCGACGTCGCGCAGTTGCTCCATTCGTTGTTCATGTTTCTCATTTAAAACCGCTTGCTGCTCGGGCGTTAACAGGCGATACATCTGGTTGCGAATCCTGGCTATTTCAACCTGGCGGGCAACCTGTTCTTGCGCCATTCTTTCTGCCTGAGCGCGCACAGCGCCTTCATCAAATTTCTCTGCGGTGACAAGGCGATGCATTGTCTCCATTTCGCTAACATTAACAGGAGGCTGTTCGTGTCTTGCCTGCTGCATTAAATCTCGCATCTGTTGACGTTGATGTTCGGTTAAACTGATACCGTCAAACATGTGGCTCTGTACGCTGCGTTGCGCGGAGCCTTCACCCAGGTGCCAGTGATCGCCTGTGACGACTTCAGCTGCATGGCTTAAGGTACTGAATGCCAGCGTTGAGGCCATGACGGCAGCGGTAACTTTGCCCATCACTTGCTCCCAAAATCTTTTCTGTCGCGATTCAACGAGAGACAGTTTACGATTCGGGCTGCAAACATGCGTCAGGGGGTGTAAAACAACGTAAAGTCATAGATTAGCGACGCCTGATGACGTAATTTCTGCCTCGGAGGTACGTAAACAATGAATAAAATCCTGTTAGTTGATGATGACCGAGAGCTGACTTCCCTGTTAAAGGAGTTGCTCGAAATGGAAGGTTTCGATGTGCTGGTTGCCCATGATGGGGAACAGGCGCTCGAGCTTCTGGATGACAGCATCGATTTACTTTTGCTCGACGTCATGATGCCGAAGAAAAACGGCATCGATACACTGAAAGCGCTTCGCCAGACACACCAGACCCCCGTAATCATGCTGACCGCTCGCGGCAGCGAATTGGATCGCGTTCTCGGCCTTGAACTGGGCGCGGACGACTATTTACCGAAACCGTTTAACGACCGCGAACTGGTCGCGCGCATCCGCGCTATTCTGCGTCGCTCGCACTGGAGCGAACAGCAGCAGAGCAGCGACAACGGTTCGCCGACTCTGGAAGTGGATGCGTTAAGCCTCAACCCTGGTCGCCAGGAAGCCAGCTTCGACGGGCAAACTCTGGAGCTAACCGGCACCGAATTCACCCTGCTCTATTTGCTGGCGCAGCATCTCGGCCAGGTGGTTTCGCGTGAACATCTAAGCCAGGAAGTGCTGGGCAAACGCCTGACGCCTTTCGATCGCGCGATCGACATGCATATCTCGAACCTGCGTCGTAAGCTGCCAGAGCGTAAAGATGGGCATCCGTGGTTTAAAACGCTGCGTGGTCGCGGCTACCTGATGGTCTCCGCTTCATGATAGGGAGTTTAACCGCACGCATCTTTGCCATCTTCTGGTTGACGCTGGCACTGGTGTTGATGTTGGTACTGATGCTACCCAAGCTCGACTCACGTCAGATGACCGAGCTACTGGACAGCGAGCAGCGCCAGGGGTTGATGATTGAGCAACACGTTGAAGCTGAACTGGCGAACGATCCACCCAACGATTTGATGTGGTGGCGTCGCTTGTTTCGGGCGATAGACAAGTGGGCGCCGCCAGGACAGCGGTTATTACTTGTTACCACGGAAGGACGCGTGATCGGCGCAGAACGCAACGAAATGCAGATCATTCGTAACTTTATTGGTCAGGCCGATAACGCCGACCATCCGCAAAAGAAAAAATACGGTCGCGTTGAGATGGTCGGGCCTTTTTCCGTCAGAGACGGTGAAGATAACTACCAGTTGTATCTCATTCGACCTGCCAGCAGCTCGCAATCTGACTTTATCAACCTGCTGTTCGACCGACCGCTGTTGTTGCTGATCGTCACCATGTTAGTCAGCTCTCCGTTATTGCTCTGGCTTGCCTGGAGTCTGGCGAAACCGGCGCGTAAGTTGAAAAACGCGGCAGATGAAGTGGCCCAGGGCAACCTGCGCCAGCATCCGGAACTGGAAGCCGGTCCGCAGGAGTTTCTGGCGGCGGGCGCCAGCTTTAACCAGATGGTGACGGCGCTGGAGCGGATGATGACCACGCAGCAACGCCTGCTGTCGGACATCTCTCACGAGTTGAGAACGCCGTTGACGCGTCTGCAACTGGGCACTGCCCTGCTGCGTCGTCGTAGTGGCGAGAGCAAGGAGCTGGAGCGCATTGAAACAGAAGCGCATCGGCTGGACAGCATGATCAACGACCTGCTGGTGATGTCACGTAATCAGCAGAAAAACGCGCTGGTCAGTGAAACGGTGAAAGCCAATCAGCTATGGGGCGAAGTGCTGGATAACGCCGCCTTTGAAGCCGAGCAAATGGGTAAATCGCTCACGGTGAATTTCCCGCCGGGTCCGTGGCCGCTGTACGGTAACCCAAATGCGCTGGAAAGCGCGCTGGAAAATATTGTGCGCAACGCCCTACGCTATTCACACACGCAGATTGAAGTGGGCTTCGCGGTGGATAAAGACGGGATCACCATCACCGTGGACGACGATGGTCCGGGCGTCAGCCCTGAGGACCGGGAGCAGATTTTCCGTCCGTTCTATCGTACCGATGAGGCGCGCGATCGCGAGTCTGGCGGAACGGGTCTGGGTCTGGCGATTGTGGAAACCGCGATCCAGCAGCATCGTGGCTGGGTGAAGGCCGAAGACAGCCCGCTGGGTGGTTTACGGCTGGTGATTTGGTTACCGCTGTACAAACGCGCTTAACAGGCTTCCCCGGTCACGTATTGCCGGGGAAGCACTCACATTATGCAGTTGCGGTCGCAGCCGCTAGCTTTTGCTTTTTAATCCGCTTCACCAGGATTGTCGAACAGATAAAGCCCATTAAGCTGAACGCAATCATCACGCTAAAGACATAGTTGTAGCCCGTGATGCCGCTATTGGTGTCCAGCAAATAGCCGTATAACGTGTACGCAAACATGGCTGGCATATAACCGATGATGCAACCAAACGCCATTGCCGAACCGGCATACTCACGTGGCGTACCAATCTCATCCATTGGCGCGAAGAAAATCGCACGCTGTGAGAAGATAATCGCCCCGAATCCTAATGTTGCGGCCATACCGATATACACGTTCATTGTTTGATGCGGCAACTGCATGAAAACAAGCATCGCAACGGCAGAGATCAGAAAGGTCCATTTCAGGTACACCGTCGGCGATTTAGCAACCTTATCCGCCAGCAGCCCACCAATCGGCCCTCCTACCATTTTTAACGCATACTGGTTGATGATGCCGTACGCGCCGACCAGTGCTACCGGCAACATGTAGATGTCTTTTAAGAAGGGGATAAAGTAAGTCAGCCCACAATATGCGGCGTAAACGAAGAAAATCCCTAAAGAAGCCAACCAGACGTTAGGGCAGGACAAAACATGTTTAATACCCTTTAACACTTCCATATTGGCACTGGTATTCTCGCCGCCTTTCACTTTGTCGTCATCGACAATAAAGTACGTCACAATACCTGCCGCAAGCGTAATGACCGTATAAAACAACAGACCCGCCTGCATTCCCGCTTTGCCTTCACCAAACTGAACAAAAACAAACAGGGCGCCAGAAGCGACGATGACATCCACCACGCCGCGTCCGGCTTCTAAAAAGCCAAACATGCGACCTTGTTCTTCTTTCGTACCCAGCAGACGTACGGCTTTCAGCAATACCGGCCAATACACCACATCGGCAAAGAACGCCATTGCGGCAAAGCAAATGAGATAACCGGTAAATGACGGTAGCGTTGCCAGATATAAACCGCAAAGCCCTACGCCGATCAGACCAAAGGGTAATAATATTTTCTTAGAATAACGGTCTGCAATATAGAGCGAAAGAAACAGTCCGGTTGTCTGAACAATCGTATAAACCGTAAAGCTTAAGCCAATCTGCGTATTGGTTAAACCCCAGTCATTTTGCATTGGCACATAGAAAACATCTTTCATACTTGAAAGTTTGAATATTGTGCCGCCGCCTAAAATCAAAAAACAAAGCCTTGCCCATTTATTCATGAACATGAGTAAACCCTCATTGCTTGTTGAGAGAAATATCCAGATTAAATTATATAATTAATAAAATTGTAGAGTTATTTTCATAACCCTTTTCGCATTTAGTAAAATTTTAAAAAGTTATTGATTACCTATAAATTTATTACACAAGTCACGAATATATTTTATTTGAGCCAGAGCATGTTCTTTTTCCTGCGCCAGTCGCGCATCAATCATGTCAGCATCAGGTAGCGGCGTATAACTTGCATCGCGCCATGGGATCCAGGGATTATCACCTTCATCATCGAAACGAAATGCCGGTGCATAATATTCAACCTCTTCTTCCAGACCAAAAGCATGTACTTGCGGTTTATCTTCACCTAAGAGTAATAATGCTTTGAGCATCTCTTCCATGGGTAAGTCGCCGTATCCAGAACGACAAGCCTCATGCCCCCAGCCTTTACCTTCTTTAATAATTTTAGCGTCTTTGATATGTACCTGAGTGATCAGAGGAGACATAACCTCTAACGCAGAAAGCGGCTGCTCATTGGCATTAATCATGTTGCCAAAATCAAACAGAATAGAGAGATTCTTCATTCCACTATTCTTAACCAGCGTCACCAGCTCATGGCCTTGCAGATCTTCATGCTGTTCGATGGTAAAGCTTAGGCCGCAATCATCATACTGAGACAACCACGCAATATCATTGGCGATCTTCGCCATAACATCGTTGAGATGCCCTTCATAGCGCGGGTAGAAACGAACTGACGTTGCGCCAGTTGCCACGGCAATACGGATCGCATCCGTCAACGTCGCCTTGTCCGATGCGCTCGTTTCGATATGCACATCCAAATTATATTTTTTGGCCTTTTCTTTAAAATCGTGTAACTGTCGATCGTTTAGTTTCTGCAGTGACTGGGATTCACCATCCTCAACATGTATTTTTACACCTTTTAATTTTTGCTGATATGCAATATCCAGAAGATCGCCAGGAAGGACTCTCTCATAGCGCATATTCAGATGAAAGGCATAAGCATGTAGGTACAGCGGTATATTTCTCGCGCGTTCAGCGAGAAGTTCCTGGTTATATTTTCCCATAGTTTTCTCATTCATCACGAATAACAAGTTCCACTGATTCAAGTCGCCAGTATTCAAAATCAACCTGAACCACTTTTTTATCTCGGGTTGCCCGATGTTTTTCTACTAAAATTCCATAAGTATTTGGCGCAACACCCAGTTCTTTACAGGCCACTTCCGGCATGTTGACCGGTTTAAAAATCATTTCTTTGATATTTAATACATGACCAAACGCATCTTCCCAAACGCTGGCAAAAGACTGATTGCCAAGTTTGTTTATGAATCCTGGCGCAACATCGGCATCAATATAGGATTCATGATAAAACACTTTATGCGAATCAAGACCACACCAGCCGGTAACTAAATAGCGATCGCCGGAGGAGAGAAAAACATCCTCAACATGGTGCGGAACCGTCTCAATCGTTTCCTTGGTCAAATAATCCCAAAAAGGTTTACGCCCCTGGGCACAGGCCTCGGCATTGAAGCTGGAAAGTGATTTCGGGTTATAAATGAATCGCTTCGATGAAATAAACCACCCGCTACGGTTCTTGCGGAAAATACGTGCATCAATCTCCAGCTCGATCAGAACCTGACGTAAGGTCATGCGCTTTGCATCCAGCAGCTCACATAGCTCTCTCTCCGAAGGCAATTTGGAGCCCGCTGGCAAATTATTCTCGTTTAACCAGCTTTCAAAGCGCTCTCTGAGCACATCAACATTGTTTTTCTTTTTCATCTCACTCAATCTGGTTTAAACCAATTTGAAGCTAAGATATTTGAGTGCACGAAATACTCAAGTTTTTTTTCAACGCATCGTTTCTTTTTGTGGGCCAGGTATCAAGAATGGCCTGGACACATGGCGCGACAGGCAGGTTTTAGTACGTGAGGAGATGAACCATGAGGACGATAAATCAGGTGTCGCCACCTGATTTAATGGCAAGCTAAAGGTGAGCGTTATTTCCCCCACAAACGGCGGGAATTATCTTCGATCTTGCCGCTTAAACGGCGCTTTTGCATCGTTCTGGTCCAGCTCTTCGATAACCCGGCAGCCGACAGTAAACGGTGATACTGCGAGTCATCAAACGGCATATGCCAGGCAATGGCAATCGCCTCGCGCACGCTGACGTCGCTGACGCGTGACGCCAGGATCAACGGCGCGTCCGTCGAAACCTGACCGGGAGCGATGACGCTGCATAGCCAGCCCGTCTTGCCCGCACTCTGCATCTGGCTGGCCATATCACTAATACCAAAATGGAAATTCAGCTTAAAGCACGGCGAGCGCGGCTGTGTGACCTGAATCAGCGCGTCTCCCCACTGGAAAATGTCGCCAATATACACATTCTCTTCCGTCAGCCCCTCAGTGGAGAGGTTTTCGCCAAAAGCGGGCGCGACAAATAACTCCGCCTGCTCCGGAAACTCTTGTCTCCAGTGCTGATAGTGTTCACGCGGATAGTGGCACAGCGCGCGATCCGGCCCGCCGTGAATTTTCGTTTCCGCCTGTTCATCCCCCGTCAGGCCCAGTTCGGTCAGCATCAGCTCACCATCGACCTGAACTTTAGCAATCGCGCTGGGACGGCTTCCCGTGTAGTCCCGAATCTTGCCTGTAAAAACATCGACCGGATATCGCATCTGTTCCCTCTCCCGATAAATTTCCCCCATTACACCATATTTATTTTATCCCAGTCGCTCAAAATGAGAGCACGGTTCACATGAAGCTTAGGGACACATGCTATCAATGTAAGCTGGTTTTGAAACATCATTTCAAATAAGGAGTCGACTA
Organism: Citrobacter sp. W9; assembly: GCF_026719375.1. Classification (NCBI taxonomy): domain Bacteria; kingdom Pseudomonadati; phylum Pseudomonadota; class Gammaproteobacteria; order Enterobacterales; family Enterobacteriaceae; genus Citrobacter; species Citrobacter sp. W9. The sequence goes on from NZ_JAPPTE010000017.1 coordinate 67,784, forward strand.
CGTGACTGGTCAATCGCAATTTGCTGGCGTCTGGTGCCCTTCCATTACGCCAATGGATAATGACGGCAAGATCGATCTCAACGGTCTGAGCCAGCATCTCAAACGTTTAACCGAGGCCAAAATCGACGTGATTTTGCTGATGGGCAGCATCGGGGAGTTTGCTTCTTTTACGCTCGAAGAACGACTGCTGCTGATCCGTGAAGCCCGGGCTATGAGCTCGCTGAAGATGGTCGCCAACGTCTCATCCACCTGCCAGAATGATGTTCTGTTGATGGCGCAGGAAGCGTATCGCGCAGGTTATGATGCCGTGATGATCCTGCCGCCTTACTACTACGGACAAACGGCGAAACAGCTGCTGAGCTACTTCCGCCAGTTGGGACAGAAACTCAGCGGTAAATGGTTTGCCTATAATTTCCCGGCGCGTACCGGCTGTGATTTAACGCCGGAGCTGGTTGCCACTCTCGCTGCCGAGTTCCCAAATTTCGCCGGCATCAAAGATACCGTCGACTGTCAGTCACATACCCGCAGTATGATTCAGACAACGCGCGCCGTGCGGGAAGATTTTGCCGTACTGTCCGGTTATGACGAATACTACATTCCTAACCTGCTGGCAGGCGGGGCGGGGATTATTTCAGGGTTGAACAACGTTATGCCGGAACTGTTTGTCAGCGCGCGGGAGGCGTTTAAGCAGGGCGACCTGGCGACGCTTCGCGATATTCAGGACCAGATTGGCACCTATATGTCCATCTACGCCATTGGCGAAGATTTTGTCACCACCATCAAAACCGTGGTATCGCGTAAGTTTGGCTACTGCACCGGCGTGTCACGTAATGCTGGCGGAGAGTTGAATGAGGGGGAATGTCGGACTATTGATGAGGTGTTCGTCGTCAAAGGTTAACTGACTAAGCCGGATGGCGCAAACCATCCGGCAAAAGAGGCTTACTTCACGGTACCACGAAGATCAATTTCCGCCGCCTTGGCTTTGACCTTTTTCGACCAGATGGACGTGATAATCGGTACCAGAATGGAGGTCACAATCACCGAGGTCGCCACCAGAGAGGTTGCCGCTGGCGCCATCGGTTTAAATGCCGGAACCATTTCAGCAATCAGTACCGGCGTGGCAACCGCCGCACCCGCTGAGCTGGAAGCGGCAATCCCCGCCGTTCCATCGCCGCCGCCAATCAGTTTATCGGCGATAATCAATGGGATCCCGGTGATGATAATCACCGCCACGCCCAGCAGAATCCCCAGCACGCCGGTCTGAGCAATCACGCTCAAATCAATGGTGTTACCCAGCGCGAAGGCGAAGAACGGGATCAGCGTCTGCACCGCTTTGCTGAAGAACTCCCGCAGTTCAGGGTCCAGATTACCCAGCGCAAAGCCAATCAGGAATGGTAATACAGCCCCTACAAACACGTGCGGTTCAAACGAAGCAATCCCGGCGGTTCCCAGAATCACCATGGTCATCAGCGGGCCTGATTCCAGAGACATCAGGACAAATGCCCCGGCCTCTTCTTTGGTGCCATACTGCTGCATAATCGAGGCGTACAGCCCACCGTTGGTCATATCCATGGCGGCCACCAGCGCCAACGTGGACAACCCGGCGAAGAACCCGACTTCCACACCGTGTTCCGGCAGGATGCGTGAGGCAATTGCCGCCACCACCCACGCCACCAAAATTTTGGTGATGACCAGCGTGCCGGATTTACGCAGCACGGTGCCGGTTGCACTTAGCTTAATCGACGCGCCCATACAAAAAAACCAGACCGCCAGAATAGGCACCGTACCGGTGATCATACCGTTGGTAAATGAGCCGAAATATTTCCCGGCGCCGGGTGAAAAGGTGTGACATAACGCGCCGAGGAAAAGCGGCACCAGCATCATCCCGCCAGGGATTCTCTCTATCGTTCGTTTGATCTGCATTTCCATCACCTGTAGACATAAAAATGGGGCAATTTTTATGGGCGATTGCATCTTGCTTTTGAGATGCGCCCGTCTTGATGAACAGAAGATAGACATTCAGAGGAATTATAAAAGTGATCCCACCCGCACAATAAAACATTGTTTCAATTTAAATGGATCATCGTCCCCATTTTGATTTTGATCACAAAAAAGCCCCCACAAGCAGTGCTTGCAGGGGCATTATTTAAGCGTAGAACTTATTTTTTAGCGGCGAAACGCGCTGCTGCTTCGTCCCAGTTCACCACGTTCCAGAACTCTTTAATGTAGTCCGGACGACGGTTCTGGAATTTCAGGTAGTAAGCGTGTTCCCAAACGTCCAGACCGACGATAGGGAAGCCAGAAGCGCCAGAAATTGCTTCACCCATCAGCGGGGAATCCTGGTTAGCGGTGGAAACAACAGCCAGTTTGTCACCTTGCAGAACCAGCCACGCCCAGCCGGAGCCGAAACGGGTGGCCGCTGCTTTTTCAAATTCAGCTTTGAAGTTGTCAACAGAGCCGAAGTCACGTTCGATAGCCGCTTTCAGGTCGCCCTGCAGCGTAGTGCCGGTTTTCAGGCCTTTCCAGAACAGGCTGTGGTTAGCGTGGCCGCCGGCGTTGTTACGCAGTACGGTTTTCTTGTCCGCTGGCAGTTGATCCAGTTTGGTGATCAGCTCTTCAGCCGACAGGCTGGCGAATTCAGGCAGACTTTCCAGCGCAGCGTTTGCGTTGTTTACGTAAGTCTGGTGGTGTTTGGTATGGTGAATTTCCATCGTCTGCTTATCGAAGTGCGGTTCAAGGGCATCATAAGCGTACGGCAGGGATGGCAGTGTATAACTCATAATCATCTCCAGTGTTGTCGGGCGGCCAGTGTTAACGCCGCGTAAGCAGTTGGGTCATTATAGTTAATTAAATGATATTGAAAATGATTATCAATGCCGTACTTTTTACAAGGTTTTAATCGATCAGTTTATTGTAAAAGATGTGAACCGAATCACCCACTTAACGTGATGATTGCCAACATGCGCAAAATGGCGGCAAGCGTTAAAAGGTTAATACCCTGCGTAATTTTTAAACTCGTCAGGTCGGAGGGGTCATTACCGACGATAAAAAATAACGAGGATTAAGTCATGAGTAACGCGATTACGATGGGTATCTTTTGGCATTTGATAGGCGCAGCCAGTGCAGCTTGTTTCTATGCCCCGTTCAAGCAGGTCAAACATTGGTCATGGGAAACGATGTGGTCGGTAGGCGGGATCGTCTCCTGGCTTATCCTTCCGTGGACTATCAGCGCTATGTTACTTCCCAATTTCTGGGCCTACTTCAGCTCCTTCAGCCTTTCCACACTGGCCCCGGTATTTCTTTTCGGGGCGATGTGGGGGATTGGCAACATTAACTATGGCCTGACCATGCGCTATCTCGGTATGTCGATGGGTATCGGCATTGCGATAGGTATTACGCTGATTGTCGGCACGCTGATGACCCCGATTATCAACGGCAACTTTGATGTGCTGATCAACACCTCCGGCGGACGCATGACGCTGCTTGGCGTGTTGGTCGCACTGATTGGCGTGGGCATTGTTACCCGTGCGGGTCAATTAAAAGAACGCAAAATGGGCATCAAAGCCGAAGAGTTCAACCTGAAAAAAGGGTTGGTTCTGGCGGTCATGTGCGGCATTTTCTCCGCGGGGATGTCATTTGCGATGAACGCCGCGAAACCGATGCACGATGCCGCCGCCGCATTGGGTGTGGACCCGCTGTATGTCGCTCTGCCCAGCTATGTGGTTATCATGGGCGGTGGTGCGCTGGTTAACCTGGGTTTTTGCTTTATTCGTCTGGCAAAAGTGAAAAACTTGTCGATAAAAGCCGACTTCTCGCTGGCAAAACCGCTGATCATCAGCAACGTGCTACTCTCCGCGCTCGGTGGCTTGATGTGGTATCTGCAATTTTTCTTCTACGCCTGGGGTCACGCGCGTATTCCGGCACAGTATGACTATGTAAGCTGGATGCTGCACATGAGTTTCTATGTCCTGTGCGGCGGGATTGTTGGTCTGGTATTGAAAGAGTGGAAAAACGCGGGTCGACGTCCGGTCAGCGTACTGAGTCTTGGCTGCGTGGTAATTATTGTCGCGGCAAACATTGTTGGTCTGGGAATGGCCAGCTAAGCATGCTGGGTACTGAGATGACGCCACTGGCTCGGCGTCATCTATCGTTAGTTTGATACACACAAATTTTTATTTGCCAGATTAATTTTTTAATAGGTAGTACGGTGATTCCATTCATCGGTATAGATGATATTACCATCGCAATGCTTCCAGGTGATTTTCTCGTAGCGAAGCAGTACCGTTTCAAGATGTGTACCTGTTGATGAGCCGGGATACAAATCAGGCGTGATGGACGTAAGCTTTACGTTGTGAAGAATGATGTTGAAATATTCCTTTTCAATCCCTGCTTCATTAATTGAGTACATTTTGATCGTCGCTGATTTGAGCGTAGCTCCGGTACTTAATGCTCTGTACAAAAAAGGTGTAACCTGGTCGAATTCTTTTTGAAACATGATGGGTGCATGAATTCGCGTACCCGTTAGGCGCCCTGTATTACTATCAACCGGGATATTGATATTGTGAGTCAGTGACTTTATTTCAATAGCTCCGACACGTCCGACAACCAGAGATGAGCCTGACATAGGAGAACCATTTTCATCTGTTAGCCACAAATAAGCTGGGTTAGACATTTAAACTCCTTTTATTTAAACTTGGTGAACCGTGAAGTCAATCGGGGAAACAACCACATCAGAATAATAAGTGTAATTAATGTTAGCAATAAACAATATTTAGGGAACAGATGAAGCCATAATAAACCAAAGCCTATTACCAGAACTGGAAACACTACACCTTCTAATAAAAGTGTTATCAAACTCTTAAACACTAAAATCCCCCTGTAAAAAATCAGCTAAGTCATCAAGATTTGAGAAGAGTTGAGACTTTGCTCTGCTAATCATTTTGGAAATTGCTGGTTCGACAAAATAATAAAGCATTTCAAGTTTTGCCTGATATAAAATCCAATAATAATCTGAATCCACTGCTTTTAGATGACGGGCAGCAAGCGCACACTTTTGTTGAACGCCGAAAAACTGAAGCACGAATACTGCTTGTGGTAGCTTTGCAGATAGACGTTCAACAATGATTTTAGACATGAAACCAGACTGAGACAACGCAAGAGAAGCCGCGGAAGCAAAAGCGTACCTGGTCCCTCCTGCAATATTCATATGAGAGGCTATTGCTGACATTTTTCTGATTAACTGACGCGCCGAACCTTCTGGATTACCTTCATCAACATCATCACTTATCATTTTGAAGTACAAATAGAGCATATATGCAATTACATCACGATATCTATATATAGACTCTATGGAATAGAGTGTTCTTATTTCTTCAGTCTTTAACTCCTGACAAACATCATTGTATTGCGGTATAAAGCATGATGAATATCAACTAGCTCGCTCCATACCCGAATATATATCTGAAGCAACTCCCCGGGCTGACTGCAAAACTCCACCAACCGCATTCTGAGTGGTTAGCGCCAGCCGCCTGTCATTTTGAAATTTCATTCTTAAATAGTCAGAAGCCTGCATTGTTTAACGCCCAATAATTTCTGGTAAATTATTTCAACATACGCTCATCATTCTCTCCTGATAATGGTCGTTATTCCTATTTTAGGCTTTATTTACAGAAGTGAGCCATCGCGAAATTTTCAATTTTTGGAGGGATCGCTGTCAGATTTTATCATCTTGATATCCGACGTAATCATGGTTACTCACTCAGCCAGATGACGCCACTGGCTCGGCGTCATCCCGGTTTCCCGCGTAAACACCACCGAAAAGTAGTTACTGTCCTCAAAGCCACAGCGCATGGAAATCTCACTAATCATTAACCGGCTGTGCTTGAGCAGATACTGAGCATGGCAAACCCGCACCTGGCGGAGATACTGGTTGATGGTCATCCCGGTCTGGCTGCGAAACTGCTGGCGCAAAACGCGTTCGCTGCACTGTTCGCGCTCGCAAAATTTATCCAGTTCGAAAGCATGCTCATGACTCCCGGCTAATGCGGTAATGAGTTTATCCAACAGCGTTTCACTCGACGTTGCCGGGAGCGTATCTGTCGCATAACGATGGCGTTTAAGGAGGGTCACCAGTTGCCCGAACAGCAGTTCCGCCATGTTAAAAGCCTGCGCATCGCGTTGATTGCTTTCATGCTCAAGCTGGCTTATCACCTGCCTGGCCTGAGTCATGCCAACGCTGCCGAGTCGCCAGTGCGGCTGCCGTGGCGTACCGTTAAATCCGGGGATCGCCCCTTCCCAGTCAACATTCAGCGTTAACCGCTCCGGGCAGTAGATGATATTTTGCAAAACAAGGTCATTTACGGAAGTGTAGGAATGTTTGTCTTCAGCGCGAATGTAAAACAGATCGCCACGGGTTATCCGGTACGGACGATCGTTAAGAACATGCAGACCATTGCCGCGCCAGACCAGGACCAGCTCGCAAAATTCATGGGTATGTTCCGCAAAGACATCCTGCGGATAACGGTCAGCCACGGCGACAGCCTGCTGCTCATGCGCGAAAAAGTCTGATGTCAGAAGGATTAGCTGATTCGCCATCACAATATTCCCTGCCATCCGGCGTTAAGGAACATGATTATCTGAGATTCGGCGGTAAAAAACGTTGATAGCTTTCGCGTTACTGCAGGCTGCTTCCCGCAATGAGATCGCGCCCCTGACGAATATCGCGTGGCGACCAATTAAACTCCCGGCGAAAAAGCGTCGAAAAGTGATTACTGTCGCCGAAACCGCAGAGATACGCGATATCCGTCACGCTGTCCTCACTATGACGAAGCAGATGTCTCGCTTTAATAAGCCTCAGGCGGTTAAGGTAGCGCTGGGGCGTCAATCCCGTTTGTTGTTTAAGCTGGCGATGCAGTGTGCGCAAAGAGAGCGAAAACTTTTCGGCCAACGCCTCCCAGCACACCTCATCAGCAAAGTTATCTTCCAGCCACGCCATCAGAAGGTTAAGCCGCGCGTCGTTATCGGTTGCCGCTGCCATCAGGCTGCTTTTACGCAACACGACCAGTAGCTGCATAAACAGAATTTCACGATTTGCCGCCGTCGGCGTATCCATTCCTTCACCGAGCGCTTCCATTTGCCCCACCAACTGTCGGACCTGCTGTAATACCCCCTGGTTTACCCGCCAATGGGATGGATACTGCCCATTCTGTTCCTGAGGTAAAAGCTGATTCAGCCCGGCTAAAAATTGAAACGCATCCGGAGAGCGATACAGGACATTGGTCAGACACAAATTGTCAGTATGTTCATATAAATGCCGGTCATGATCGCGGACGAAACACACCGTACCACCGCTGATGGCATACGGTTGCCCGTTGAACACGTGGATCCCCGTACCATGCTCGACCACCACAATTTCATGAAAATCATGATGATGTTCAGGAAACGCGGGTTGAGGAAGCCGCGGTTCAATAGCCACTGGCGCTTTACCTGTCGGAAAAAAGTCTACGCAATGCAGTACAGTCATGACGGCTCCCCCTGTTTAGCGAATATGGCTGAATAGTAATTAAGGGTTACTACCCTCACCTTAAATTTTTGACGCCAAAGTGCGTAAACACGGTCAATTCTTCAAGATACGGCGGGAAAGATCGGGAATTGCGGAAGGCGTCACATCTGCCCGAATCCGCCCCATGCGTAGAAACTGTGAACATCATCACGTTCACCTTTGCCATGTTGCCAGCCGCTAATTGTGCCTGTCACTGTTAAGAAGGTACGTCTTATCGGGGGTTCTTAGACTGAGTGCAATAAAACTCAGAAGGACCTCGCTATGACTTTTCGCCATTGTGTCGCTGTCGATCTCGGCGCATCCAGCGGGCGCGTAATGCTGGCGCGTTACGACAGAGAACACCGCACCCTGACGCTGCGTGAAATCCACCGCTTCGTTAACTGCCTACAAAAAACGGACGGTTTTGACACCTGGGACATCGACAGCCTGGAAAACGACATTCGTCTGGGTCTGAAGAAAGTCTGCGATGAAGGCATTCGGATAGACAGCATCGGCATTGATACCTGGGGTGTGGATTACGTGCTGGTCGATAACGCCGGTCAGCGCGTCGGTCTGCCGATCTCTTACCGTGATAATCGCACGACAGGCATTATGTCGCAGGCGATGGTGCAACCGGGTAAAAACGAGATTTACCGGCGTAGCGGTATTCAATTTCTCCCCTTTAACACCCTGTATCAGTTGCGCGCGCTGGTTGAACAGCAACCAGAATTGCTCCCGCAGGTGGCGCATGCCCTGCTGATCCCCGACTACTTCAGTTTTCGCCTGACCGGTGAAATGAACTGGGAATACACCAATGCCACCACCACCCAGTTAGTCAATATCAATACCGACGACTGGGACGACACGCTGCTGGCGTGGACCGGGGCAGACAAAGCCTGGTTTGGTCGCCCGACGCATCCGGGGAACGTCATTGGCCACTGGATTTGCCCGCAGAAAAATCAAATTCCGGTCGTGGCGGTTGCCAGTCACGACACGGCCAGCGCGGTCATTGCTTCGCCGCTCGCCGATAAAAACAGCGCGTATCTCTCTTCCGGCACCTGGTCGCTGATGGGGTTTGAGAGCAGAACGCCGTATACCAACGATGCGGCGTTGATGGCGAATATTACCAACGAAGGCGGCGCGGAAGGGCGCTACCGGGTACTGAAAAATATTATGGGGCTGTGGCTGCTCCAGCGCGTATTAAAAGAGCGTCAGATCGACGACCTGCCAACGCTTATCGCCGAAACGCAAGCGCTGCCGGCTTGCCAGTTCCTGATAAACCCGAACGACGATCGCTTTATCAACCCCGACGATATGAGTGCGGAAATTCAGGCGGCCTGTCGTGAATCGGGCCAACCTGTTCCTCTGCAAAACGCCGAACTGGCGCGCTGTATCTTCGACAGCCTGGCGCTGCTGTATGCCGACATTCTGCAAGAGCTGGCGGACCTGCGTGGTGCAGCGTTTAGCCAATTACACATTGTTGGTGGCGGTTGCCAGAACGCGTTACTGAATCAGCTGTGCGCGGATGCCTGCGGTATTCGCGTTATGTCCGGGCCGATTGAGGCCTCCACGCTCGGCAACATCGGCATCCAGTTGATGACGCTGGACGAGCTTAACAACGTCGATGATTTCCGTCAGGTAGTGCGTGCCAACTACGACCTGACCACCTTCATTCCCAATCCGGAAAGTGAAATTGCCCACTACCAGGCGCAGTTTCAATCACTACGACAGACAAAGGAGCTTTGCGCATGACCACTCAACTTGAACAAGCCTGGGAACTGGCAAAACTGCGTTTCGCCGCGGTAGGTATTGATGTCGAGGCGGCCTTACGCCAGCTCGATCGTCTGCCGGTCTCCATGCACTGCTGGCAGGGCGATGACGTCGCCGGTTTCGAAAACCCGGAAGGCTCGCTCACTGGCGGAATTCAGGCTACCGGCAATTATCCTGGCAAAGCGCGCAACGCGACCGAACTGCGTGCCGATCTGGAGCAGGCGCTGAGCCTGATACCGGGTCCAAAACGCCTGAATCTGCATGCGATCTATCTGGAATCCGATACGCCGGTTGCCCGCGACCAAATCAAACCGGAACACTTCAAAAACTGGGTTGAGTGGGCGAAAGCAAACCAGTTAGGGCTGGATTTCAACCCGTCCTGCTTTTCTCACCCGCTGAGCGCCGACGGCTTCACGCTGGCCCATGCCGATAACCACATTCGCCAGTTCTGGATTGACCACTGCAAAGCCAGCCGTCGCGTCTCGGCGTATTTTGGCGAACAGTTGGGTACGCCGTCGATAATGAACATCTGGATCCCGGACGGTATGAAAGATATCACCGTTGACCGTTTAGCGCCGCGCCAGCGCCTGCTGGAAGCACTGGACGAAGTGATCAGCGAGAAACTCGACCCGGCGCACCATATTGACGCCGTTGAGAGCAAGCTGTTTGGCATCGGCGCCGAAAGCTACACCGTCGGCTCCAACGAGTTCTATATGGGCTACGCCACCAGCCGCCAGACCGCGCTGTGCCTGGATGCGGGACACTTCCATCCGACTGAAGTGATTTCCGACAAAATCTCTGCCGCCATGCTGTATGTACCGCGCCTGCTGCTGCACGTCAGTCGTCCGGTGCGCTGGGACAGCGATCACGTGGTGCTGCTGGATGATGAAACTCAGGCGATTGCCAGCGAAATCGTCCGCCACAACCTGTTTGATCGCGTACACATCGGTCTCGACTTCTTCGACGCTTCCATTAACCGCATCGCGGCATGGGTTATCGGCACCCGCAATATGAAAAAAGCCCTGCTGCGCGCGCTGTTAGAACCAACCGAGCAACTGCGTCAGCTCGAAACCAGCGGCGACTACACCGCACGTCTGGCCCTGCTGGAAGAACAAAAATCACTGCCGTGGCAGGCCGTCTGGGAAATGTATTGCCAGCGCCACGACACGCCAGCGGGCAGCCAGTGGCTGGATAGCGTTCGCGCCTATGAAAAAGAGATCCTGAGCAAACGTAGCTAATAGCGACACCTGATCTGTAGGCCGGATAAGACGCCCCGCGTCGCCATCCGGCAATAAATAAAACACGATTGCCGGATGGCGCTGCGCTTATCCGGCCTACGTAAGACCCGATAACCTTCGGGCAATAAATGGGAGCACCGAACATGCAGAACATTACTCATTCCTGGTTTGTCCAGGGAATGATCAAAGCCACATCCGATGCGTGGCTGAAAGGCTGGGATGAACGTAACGGCGGCAACCTGACGCTGCGCCTGGATGAAGCAGACATCGCGCCATTTAGCGGCGATTTCCACGACAAACCGCGCTATATTGCGCTGAGTCAACCCATGCCATTGCTGGCGAATACGCCATTTATCGTCACCGGCTCGGGTAAATTTTTCCGTAACGTTCAGCTCGATCCGGCGGCAAATTTAGGCGTAGTGAAAGTGGACAGCGACGGTGCGGGCTATCACATCCTTTGGGGCCTGACCCACGAAGCGGTGCCAACCTCCGAATTGCCAGCCCACTTCCTCTCTCACTGCGAACGCATTAAAGCGACGAACGGCAAAGATCGCGTGATCATGCACTGCCACGCCACCAACCTGATCGCCCTGACCTATGTGCTGGAAAACAACACCGCGCTGATCACCCGCAAACTGTGGGAAGGCAGCACCGAGTGCCTGGTGGTGTTCCCGGATGGCGTCGGCATTTTGCCGTGGATGGTGCCGGGTACGGATGAAATCGGCCAGGCGACCGCGCAGGAAATGCAGAAGCATTCGCTTGTTCTGTGGCCGTTCCATGGCGTGTTCGGCAGCGGCCCCTCCCTCGATGAAGCATTCGGTTTGATCGATACCGCTGAGAAATCCGCTGAGGTTTTAGTCAAAATCTATTCGATGGGCGGTATGAAGCAGACCATCACGCGTGAAGAACTGGTCGCACTCGGCAAACGTTTTGGCGTGACTCCGCTGGCAAGCGCACTAGCATTATAAGGAGAATAGTAATGAGCTTTATGTTGGCACTACCCAAAATTAGCCTGCATGGCGCTGGAGCGATTGCCGATATGGTGAACCTCGTGGCGAATAAGCAATGGGGCAAAGCGCTGATTGTTACCGATGGTCAATTGGTGAAACTGGGCCTGCTGGATAGCCTGTTTAGCGCGCTGGATGAACATCAAATGTCTTACCACCTGTTTGATGAGGTGTTCCCAAACCCGACAGAAGAGCTGGTGCAGAAAGGTTTTGCGACGTATCAGAGCGCAGAATGTGACTACATTATCGCCTTCGGCGGCGGCAGTCCGATCGATACCGCTAAAGCGGTGAAAATCCTGACCGCCAACCCAGGTCCTTCTACCGCATACTCCGGCGTGGGCAAAGTGAAAAACGCCGGTGTTCCGTTGGTCGCCATCAATACCACCGCTGGTACAGCTGCAGAAATGACCAGCAATGCGGTGATTATCGACTCTGCTCGCAAGGTTAAAGAGGTGATCATCGACCCGAACATCATCCCGGATATCGCCGTGGATGATGCCAGCGTGATGCTGGAAATCCCGGCTTCCGTCACCGCCGCAACCGGCATGGACGCCCTGACCCACGCGGTGGAAGCCTATGTTTCCGTCGGTGCACACCCACTCACCGACGCCAACGCGCTGGAAGCGATTCGCTTAATCAATCTGTGGCTACCGAAAGCAGTTGACGATGGTCATAACCTCGAAGCCCGTGAGCAAATGGCATTTGGTCAGTATCTGGCGGGTATGGCATTTAACAGCGCCGGTCTTGGTCTGGTGCATGCGCTGGCGCACCAGCCGGGCGCAACCCACAACCTGCCGCACGGCGTCTGCAACGCCATCCTGCTGCCGATAATCGAAAATTTTAACCGACCGAACGCCGAGGCTCGCTTTGCCCGCGTGGCGCAGGCGATGGGCGTCGATACCCGCGGCATGAGCGATAAAGCGGCAAGCATGGAAGCCATCAACGCCATTCGCGCCCTGAGCAAGCGGGTAGGTATTCCAGCCGGTTTCAGCCAGCTTGGCGTGACCAAAGAGGATATTGAAGGCTGGTTAGATAAAGCGTTGGCCGATCCATGCGCGCCGTGTAACCCGCGCATCGCCAGCCGCGATGAAGTCCGCGAGTTGTATCTGGAGGCGTTATGATCCGCAAAGCGTTTGTGATGCAGGTAAACGCCGACGCGCACGTTGAGTACCAACGTCGGCACAATCCCATCTGGCCAGAACTGGAATCAGTACTGAAAGAACACGGCGCGCATCACTACGCGATTTATCTTGATCAGGAGCGTAATCTGCTGTTCGCCACCGTTGAGATAGAGTCCGAGGAGCGCTGGAATGCCGTTGCCAACACCGACGTTTGCCAGCGTTGGTGGAAACATATGCGCGACGTTATGCCAGCCAACCCAGACAACAGCCCGGTCAGCACAGAGCTAAAAGAAGTGTTTTATCTGCAATAATCTTGTAGGCCGGATAAGGCGCTAACGCGCCGCATCCGGCACAACGCAACATAGCAGTTAGTTCTGCTCAGAAACCAGAATAGCCTGAGTATCCGGCTCCAGCGCTTTAAAGATATGCGCCCGATCGGCGGGGTAACAAATGTAGTCGCCCTCACCTAACTCTTCCGGCGCTTCCGTCAATCCCACCATCGCCTTACCTTGCGTCACGATAATATGTTCAACCGATCCCGGTGGATGCGGCTGTGAAATACGATCCGCGCCCGGCTGCGTCAGCAGCAAATAGATATCCCGCCGCGCGCCCGGTGGGCAGGCGGCCAGTAAAATAGCCTGGTAGTGGGCCTGTTCCGCCACCACTTTTGTCCCTTCGCCGCGGCGAATCACCTGCGTTTTTTGCTCCTGCGGCTCCAGCAGGCGCGCAAAAGGGATATCCAACGCAACACACAGCGACCACAGCGTTTCCAGGCTAGGGTTGCCATTTCCTGCTTCCAACTGTGAGAGCGTCGATTTTGCAATCCCCGCGCGGCGGGCAATCTCTGCCAGTGACAAACCGGTGCGCTGACGTTCACGCACCAGGCTTTTCGCGATCATACTGATGGGCTGGGTCATTCATGACTCCATGTTTTTTATATCGAACAAATCGTTCGACTTGTAAAGCTAAATGGTTGCGTTCATTATAATGGAAATTCGTTCGATATGGCTAAAATGGTATGAAACATTATTTTTCCTGTCTCAAAGGCGACACGCTGAAAGCAATATTTCTCGTCTGTCTGGCCGTCGGCGTTGTCGGCATGTCATATGGCTCGCTGGCGATGGCTTACGGTTTCCCGCTGTGGGTACCGTTTGTGCTTTCTATTACGGTACTGGCCGGCGCGTCCGAGTTTATGTTTATCGGCATCGTCGCCAGCGGCGGTAACCCCCTGGCGGCTGCGGCTGCCGGTTTACTGGTGAACGCCCGGCACGTGCCGTTTGGCGTCACGGTGCGTGACCTGGTGGGCTCCCGGGCCGCCAGTTTCCTCGGCTGCCATATCATGAACGACGAAAGCGTAGTGTTCGGCCTGTCGCAAAAAACGCCGGAACAGCGTAAAGCCGCCTACTGGCTATGCGGCCTGGGCGTCGCCATTTTCTGGCCAATTGGCACGCTGATTGGCGCAGGTGTCGGCAAACTGCTCCCGGCCCCGGAAACCATCGGTCTGGATGCCGTTTTCCCGGCTATTTTGCTGGCGTTAGTGGTTCCAGCCTTTAAAAATCGGACCACGCTGATCCGCGCCTGTAGCGGTGCCGCGCTGTCGCTCGCATCTATACCTTTCGCGCCGGTGGGCCTGCCGGTACTGCTCTCACTGTTTGGTTTACTGACGAGGAAAAAATAATGGGCAACATGACGCTGTTTATCGTTGGTATCGCCATATTATCTCTGGGAACGTATTTAATGCGTTTAGGCGGAGCAAAACTGGGGAGTCGTTTAGCGTTCTCGGAACGCTCGCAGGCCCTGCTTTCTGATGCCGCAACGGTATTGCTGTTTTCCGTCGCGCTGGCAACCACCTTTTATGAAGGTGAACACTTTGCTGGAATGGCGCGTGTTCTTGGGGTTGGCTTCGCGGTCTTTCTCGCCTGGCGCAAAATGCCGCTGATCGTGGTGATCGTTGCCGCCGCTGTGGTGACCGCGCTGTTGAGGATGGCGGGCATAAACTAAAAAAGCGCCTCAAAGGCGCTCTTTCTACAGTACTGAGGTATCTTATTTCAGCAGTTCAGCGGTCATGTGCACGCGGTTACCGGTGTAAGCCTGGGTGATTTTATAATCGCTGGCGCCTGCACGTTCAGCCTGAGCGGCAATGCTTGCTTCAGCACTTTCCAGCGTAGAACCCGTTGCGGTAACAGTCTGAGCAGCGAATGAACCGAAAGAAGTAGCCAGAGCGATAACTGCGACAAAAGTTTTGATGCTTTTCATGATATAAACCCTTTAACTTAGTTGTTTGAGTAAGGCACCGTGCCTTGATGTGATAAATAATAGCCATCTCATCACACAACTAAAAGCGGAAGGATTTGCCTGTCTTATTCAAATTATTTGAGTGATAAAATGTCAATTGAACGCAAGCAAACATTGTTGCCAGGCCATCGAAAAAAGCGACAACCTGCGGGTGCCTGGTTGCATCGCCAGGGTGAGCCTCAAAACAAGATATACTTTTTACATCAAGGCGTTGCTCGCGCGGTTTACCACTCTCCACATGGCTCAGAACGGGTTAAAGAGTTCTACTTTGCCGGGGAGTACTGCTTTCTGTACCTGAACTGGCTGACCAAAACGCCTGCTGATTACAGTCTGCAAATGATTACCGCAGGAGAAACCAGTGAAATTTCTTTGGCTTTGCTGGATGCGCCGGAAAATCAGGATATTAAGACCCAGCTACTGATTCAGCAATTGATCTACAAAGAGAAAAAAGAGCAAATGCTGCTGCTCAATACCCCAGAGCAGCGCTACCGGTATGTACAAACACACTTCCCGGACTGGGAGTCGCAGCTCACTCAGCGCGATCTCGCCAACTATATCGGTATTAATCCCGTTAGCCTGTCTCGTATTCGCCAGCGTCTTAACAAAAGCTAACGCCTTATGTGAATGCGTCGAGTATTGTCCCGCCACTCTGCAACGGTTGGCGCACATTATGAACGCATTTCTTCTCTCTCAGATTCTGGCCGGTATCAGCTTCTTGCTGGATATTTCCGCTTTTCATTTTCAACGCCGGGCCATCACCTTATCTCTGCTCACCACCTCCACTTCCCTGCTCGCTATCCATTTCTCCCTTTTGGATCAAGATGCTGCGGCTGGGTTAATGGTCATCGCCGCATGCCGCTACGCGACGGCCATCGTCACGTTTCACCGCTGGGCTATGTGGGGATTTATGCTGGGGTCGCTGCTGTGTAGCGTTTATCTTTGGCAAAACCTGTCGAGCATTTTGCCGCTGATGGGAAGCCTGCTGATGACCTTTGCGTCGTTTCAAAAACGCAGTGGGAAACTACGCGGATACACATTGTGCGGCAGTCTGTGTTGGCTACTGAACAATGTGATTGTCGGCTCGCCCGTTGCCGTAATAATGGAACTGGCATTTTCAGGCAGTATCCTGGCCGCCTGGTGGCGTCACTTCGCGATCAGACGCTCCGGATGCGTATAGATCGTCGCCCTGCCTGGTTTGCAAAAACCCACCAGCGTCAGGTTACAGCGTTCGGCAACTTCCACCGCGAGCGTTGTCGCCGCAGAAACGGCAAACAAAATCTCCACGCCGCACATTGCCGACTTCTGCACCATCTCGTAGCTGGCGCGGCTGGAAACTAATACCGCGCCCTGTTGCCAGGTTTCCCCTTCGAGCGCCCGACGCCCCAGCAGTTTATCCAGCGCGACATGACGCCCAACGTCTTCATGTCCACCTGCCAGATGACCTGAAAGCTGTACCCATGCCGCCGCGTGCGTGCAGCCGGTCAGTTGCCCCACGGGCTGGTAATCATGGAGATGCCTTAAGGCGTTATCGAGGAGCGTCAGATCAAATGTCTGGGTAAATGCCAGAGGCTGGACCGGTTTGCCGATGTCATTGAGCTGCTCCACGCCGCAAACGCCACAACCGGTGCGACCAGCCAGTGCGCGACGACGCTCCTTCAACCCCATAAAACGGCGGCTGGATAGCTCAATCTGAACTTCTAATCCGTTGCAGGAAGGAACCACGTCCATCCCGTAAATATCTTGCGGGGACTCAATAATGCCTTCAGAAAGTGAAAAACCCATCGCGAAATGCTCAAGATCTTTCGGTGACGCCATCATCACCACATGTGAAATTCCGTTATAGACCAGCGCAACAGGCACTTCTTCAGCGACTTCATCAGGCTGAGGATGTTGCAAATCCTCGCGCTTCCAGAGCGTCAATTGGCGCGATCCTGTCGGAGATGTCACATTCTTAATGTTTTCTTGAATAATCTTATTCACTTTCTTTTAACCATATTGGAACACGCATACCAACATTGTGGTATTCTTTACAAATCCCTCCTGGACGGAGGGAAATTCACCCAATTCTGGACCTTTGCGGTCCCGTCCGCAAAGAAAAATAACAACCACTTCCCACGCGTTGGCATGGCAGAAATGCGAAGGGAACGTGACAATGTCGAAACAAGGAGCAAACCATGCAGGTCAGCAGAAGGCAGTTCTTTAAGATCTGCGCTGGCGGTATGGCAGGCACCACGGCAGCGGCACTGGGCTTTGCACCCGGTGTAGCGCTCGCGGAAACACGGCAATATAAACTGCTGCGCACCCGCGAAACCCGTAACACCTGCACCTACTGTTCCGTTGGCTGTGGGCTGTTAATGTACAGCCTCGGTGACGGAGCAAAAAACGCCAAAGCATCCATCTTCCATATTGAAGGGGACCCGGATCACCCGGTGAACCGCGGCGCGCTGTGCCCGAAAGGCGCAGGTCTTGTGGACTTCATCCACTCTGAAAGCCGTTTGAAATTCCCGGAATACCGCGCACCAGGCTCAGATAAGTGGCAGCAAATTAGCTGGGATGAGGCATTCGACCGCATCGCTAAGCTGATGAAAGAAGACCGCGACACTAACTACGTTGCACAAAACGCCGAAGGCGTAACCGTTAACCGCTGGCTTTCCACCGGGATGCTGTGTGCATCCGCTTCCAGTAACGAAACCGGCTATTTGACGCAAAAATTCTCCCGCGCGCTGGGTATGCTCGCGGTCGACAACCAGGCGCGTGTCTGACACGGACCAACGGTAGCAAGTCTTGCTCCAACATTTGGTCGCGGTGCGATGACCAACCACTGGGTCGACATTAAAAACGCCAACCTCGTTGTGGTGATGGGCGGTAACGCCGCTGAAGCTCACCCGGTCGGGTTCCGCTGGGCGATGGAAGCGAAAATTCACAACGGCGCCAAGCTGATTGTCATTGACCCTCGCTTTACGCGCACCGCAGCGGTGGCTGATTTCTATGCCCCAATTCGTTCCGGTACTGACATTGCCTTCCTGTCAGGCGTCATGCTGTACCTGCTGAATAACGAAAAATTCAACCGCGAATATACCGAGGCCTATACCAACGCCAGCCTGATCGTGCGTGAGGATTATGGCTTCGAAGATGGCCTGTTTACCGGCTACGACGCGGACAAACGCAAGTATGACAAAACCAGTTGGAACTATGAGCTGGATGAAAACGGCTTCGCCAAACGCGATGTGACTCTGCAACATCCTCGCTGTGTATGGAACCTGCTCAAACAGCACGTCTCCCGCTATACGCCGGACGTCGTAGAGAATATCTGCGGTACGCCGAAGGCCGATTTCCTGAAGGTCTGTGAATACATTGCAGAAACCAGCGCCAAAGACAAAACCGCATCGTTCCTGTACGCGCTGGGCTGGACGCAACACTCCGTGGGTGCGCAAAACATCCGTACGATGGCGATGATCCAGTTGCTCCTCGGCAACATGGGCATGGCCGGCGGCGGCGTTAACGCCCTGCGTGGTCACTCCAACATTCAGGGACTGACCGACCTTGGTCTGCTGTCACAGAGCCTGCCGGGTTATCTGACGCTGCCAAGCGAAAAACAGACCGACCTGCAAACCTACCTTGCCGCCAACACGCCAAAACCGCTGCTGGAAGGCCAGGTAAACTATTGGGGCAATTACCCGAAATTCTTCGTTTCGATGATGAAAGCCTTCTTTGGCGATAAAGCGACAGCGGAAAACAGCTGGGGCTTCGACTGGCTGCCGAAGTGGGATAAAGGGTACGACGTCCTGCAGTACTTCGAGATGATGAACCAGGGCAAAGTGAATGGCTATATCTGCCAGGGCTTTAACCCGGTCGCCTCATTCCCGAACAAAAACAAGGTCGTGGCTTCACTGTCCAAACTGAAGTATCTGATCACTATCGACCCGCTCAACACGGAAACCTCCACCTTCTGGCAGAACCATGGTGAGTCGAACGATGTTGATCCGTCGAAAATCCAGACCGAAGTATTCCGTCTGCCGTCCACCTGCTTTGCCGAAGAGAACGGTTCGATCGTCAACTCTGGTCGCTGGCTGCAGTGGCACTGGAAAGGCGCGGATGCCCCAGGGATTGCCGCAACCGATGGCGAAATCCTCGCCGGTATCTTCCTGCGTCTGCGCAAGATGTATGCCGAACAAGGTGGCGCGAACCCGGAACAGGTGCTGAGCATGACCTGGAACTACTCCACACCGCATGAACCGGCTTCGGAAGAAGTGGCGATGGAGAGCAACGGGAAAGCGCTGGCTGATATTATCGACCCGGCAACCGGCGCGGTAATCGTCAAGAAAGGCCAACAGCTCAGCTCGTTCGCCCAACTGCGCGATGACGGCACGACCTCCAGCGGCTGCTGGATTTTTGCCGGTAGCTGGACGCCGGAAGGTAATATGATGGCGCGACGCGATAACGCCGACCCGTCGGGCCTTGGCAATACGCTGGGTTGGGCCTGGGCATGGCCGCTTAACCGCCGCATTCTTTATAACCGTGCTTCCGCAGACCCGCAGGGGAATCCGTGGGATCCAAAACGTCAGATCCTGAAATGGGATGGCGCGAAATGGAGCGGGATGGATATTCCAGACTATAGCGCCGCCGCACCGGGTACTGACGTCGGGCCGTTCATCATGCAGCCGGAAGGGATGGGACGCCTGTTTGCTATTGATAAGATGGCGGAAGGACCGTTCCCGGAACACTACGAGCCGTTTGAAACGCCGCTCGGCACTAACCCGCTGCACCCGAACGTTATCTCTAACCCTGCCGCGCGTATCTTTAAGGGTGACGCGGAAGCGCTGGGTAAAGCGGATAAGTTCCCGTATGTCGGTACAACCTATCGTCTGACCGAGCACTTCCACTACTGGACCAAGCATGCGTTGCTAAACGCCATCGCCCAGCCGGAGCAGTTTGTGGAAATTGGCGAGAAGCTGGCGAATAAGCTCGGCATCTCCCATGGCGATACCGTTAAAGTTTCCTCTAACCGCGGCTACATCAAGGCCAAAGCAGTGGTGACCAAACGTATTCGTACGCTACAGGCCAACGGTAAGGATATTGATACCATCGGTATTCCGATTCACTGGGGCTACGAAGGTGTGGCGAAAAAAGGCTTTATCGCTAACACGTTAACGCCATTCGTCGGTGATGCGAACACGCAGACGCCGGAATTTAAGTCCTTCCTCGTGAACGTGGAAAAGGTGTAACGGAGACGACCTATGGCTTATCAATCGCAAGACATCATTCGTCGATCCGCCACTAACGGTTTCACCCCCGCGCCTCAGGCGCGGGATCACCAGGAAGAGGTGGCGAAACTTATCGACGTCACGACCTGTATCGGCTGTAAAGCCTGTCAGGTTGCGTGTTCCGAGTGGAACGACATCCGTGATGAAGTGGGCAACAACGTTGGGGTGTACGATAACCCGGCTGATTTGACCGCCAAATCCTGGACGGTGATGCGCTTCTCGGAAGTGGAACAGAACGACAAACTTGAGTGGCTGATCCGCAAGGATGGCTGTATGCACTGCGCCGATCCAGGCTGCCTGAAGGCATGCCCGGCTGAAGGCGCAATCATTCAGTATGCCAACGGCATCGTCGACTTCCAGTCCGAGCAGTGCATCGGCTGCGGCTACTGCATTGCTGGCTGTCCGTTCGATGTGCCGCGCCTCAACCCGGAAGACAACCGCGTCTACAAATGTACGCTGTGCGTCGACCGTGTGGTGGTCGGGCAAGAACCGGCCTGCGTGAAAACTTGCCCAACCGGGGCGATTCATTTCGGCACCAAAGAGTCGATGAAAACGCTGGCTGGTGAGCGCGTGGCGGAACTGAAAACGCGTGGCTACGAAAACGCGGGCCTGTACGATCCGGCAGGCGTTGGCGGTACGCATGTGATGTACGTATTGCACCATGCCGACAAGCCGAATCTGTACCACGGTCTGCCGGAGAACCCGGAAATCAGCGCCACCGTGAAGTTCTGGAAAGGCATCTGGAAACCGTTGGCAGCGGTCGGCTTCGCAGCGACGTTTGCGGCCAGTATCTTCCACTACGTCGGTGTGGGTCCAAACCGTGCGGAAGAGGAAGAAGACAATCTGCATGAAGAGAAAGACGAGGTGCGCAAATGAAACGACGTGACACCATCGTGCGCTACACGGCGCCGGAACGCATCAACCACTGGGTAACCGCCTTCTGCTTTATTCTGGCGGCAGTGAGCGGGATGGGTTTTCTCTTCCCGTCTTTTAACTGGCTGATGCACATCATGGGCACGCCGCAACTGGCGCGAATTGTGCACCCGTTTGTCGGCGTGATCATGTTTGCCTCGTTTATCATCATGTTTTTCCGTTACTGGCACCACAATCTAATCAATCGGGATGATATCTTTTGGGCGAAGAATATTCGTAAGATTGTCGTCAACGAGGAAGTAGGTGACACGGGACGTTATAACTTCGGCCAGAAATGCGTATTCTGGGCGGCGATTATCTTCCTGGTGCTGTTACTGGTGAGCGGAGTGATCATCTGGCGTCCGTATTTTGCGCCTGCTTTCTCAATCCCGGTGATCCGATTCGCGTTAATGCTGCATTCATTTGCCGCAGTAGCGTTAATTGTGGTTATCATGGTGCACATTTACGCCGCCCTTTGGGTGAAAGGCACCATTACCGCGATGGTGGAGGGATGGGTTACTAAATCGTGGGCGAAGAAACATCATCCGCGCTGGTACCGTGAAGTCCGCCAGAAACAGGAAAAATCATCTGAATGAGTATTCGCATAATCCCGCAAGATGAGCTGGGTTCGAGCGAGAAACGCACGGCGGATATGATTCCGCCGTTATTGTTCCCCAGACTCAAAAATTTGTATAACCGCCGTGCTGAACGTCTGCGCGAGCTGGCCGAAAACAACCCGCTGGGCGATTATCTGCGCTTTGCCGCGCTGATCGCCCACGCACAAGAAGTGGTGCTGTACGATCATCCGCTGCAGATGGATCTGACCGCTCGTATCAAAGAAGCGAACGATCAGGGCAAGCCGCCGCTGGATATCCACGTCCTGCCACGCGACAAACATTGGCAAAAACTGCTGCAATCGCTAATTGCTGAGCTGAAGCCGGAGATGAGCGGCCCTGCACTGGCCGTAATCGAGAATCTGGAAAAAGCCTCTGAGCAGGAACTGGAGCTGATGGCCAGCGCGCTGTTTGCCTCAGATTTTGCCTCCGTCAGCAGCGACAAAGCCCCGTTTATTTGGGCTGCGCTGTCGCTCTATTGGGCACAGATGGCAAGCCTGATCCCCGGCAAAGCGCGCGCTGAGTACGGCGAACAACGCCAGTTCTGTCCGGTATGCGGTTCGATGCCGGTCTCCAGCGTGGTGCAAATCGGCACAACGCAGGGACTACGTTATTTGCACTGCAACCTGTGCGAAACCGAATGGCACGTGGTGCGCGTGAAGTGCAGCAACTGCGAACAGAGCCGCGATTTGAACTACTGGTCGCTGGATAACGAGCAGGCGGCAATTAAAGCGGAAAGCTGCGGCGACTGCGGGACTTACCTGAAGATTCTCTACCAGGAAAAAGACCCGAAAGTCGAGGCCGTGGCCGACGACCTCGCTTCCCTGATGTTGGATGCACACATGGAGCAAGAAGGCTTTGCCCGCAGCTCCATCAACCCGTTCCTGTTCCCGGGTGAAGGGGAGTAAAACCCCAGTACTGCCGGGCGACGCTGGTCGCCCGGACTATAACGTATACGGTGTGACCACACCGGATATGCTTGCAAAATCTTTGGTATTACGCGTAACCAGTGTCAGATGATGAATCTGCGCAGTAGCCAGGATAATGGCATCCGGCAATTTCATCCCGTATTCTTGCCTGATATTCACGCTTCGCTCAGCAATATCCTGTGAAACACCAATAATGTTAAAAGCGCCTAGCGCAATGCGAGTACGGGCCTCCTGATGGTATTTTTTTGCGCCTACCATCACCTCCATCCATGTAATGAGACTGATTGCGTTCTGTGGCGGCCATGTTTCTATCGCCACTTTTGCTTCACTTCGCCCGCTAAACAGGTCGATGAGGATATTGGTATCAAAAAGCGCAGCCCCTTTGACCATTACCATTCCTCACGAAGTTTACGTTGATATTCAACACCATCTTCCTCACAGCCTTGCCAGAGCCCCAATGCTTTCGAAATTGTGGTTTCAGCCCGATCCTGTCTTTCCAGATACTGCTCAACGGCCTCCCGCAAGAGTTCTGCACGAGGTAGGTTGCGTTGCACCTTGAGATCGTCAAGCCGTTTAATCACGTCGTCTGATAAATCGAGTAAAATTCTGCCCATATCCATCCCAGCCATCATACTCACATATACCTCCAGTATATCATTCGCGCTTATTTTTCAAACAACATACACCTGAGACTGACGAGAAAATAGTTATTACGCGAACGATTTCTATTTTTGCGAGCCGCTTTCCAGAATCGTACTCAGCCCACTTTTCCCATTTCCATTCGTACCAAACCAGGCTATAACACTGTATATCCATACAGAGAAAGGGAATAAAAATGACACTGGAAAGCGGGATTGCGCAGTTAGTGGAGGAATTTATCGCGGTGGGGCGCCCCTCTTCTCGCGAGCAGAATATTGATGACCGGAGAGCAGGCTACATCGCCAGTACGATGCTGGCAGGGGAAACAGAAACCCGCGTCCAGGTTGAAGATATTGAACTTGATGCCATGACGTTTCGCGTGGTTTCGCCACGGGACACCATGGGGAAGCTACCCTGTGTTATCTATTATCACGGCGGCTGCTTTGTCAGCGGTGGTTTTGCTACTCACGATAACCAGCTAAGGCAGTTAGCTTTTTACAGCGGCTGTCGCGTAATTGCGGTGCAGTACCGCCTTGCGCCAGAGCACACCTTCCCGGCAGCACATAACGATGCCGAAGCCGGAGCCAATACTATCTGGAAATATGCCCATAAACTGGGGATAGACCGCGCGAACATTACGCTTGCCGGTGACAGCGCGGGCGGGCATCTGGCGCTGGTCACCGCGCTACGCCTGAAAGCCGCCCGTCAATGGCAACCTGCACAGCTGATGCTGATCTATCCCATGCTGGACGCCACCGCCAGATTTGAGAGCTACGCCCGTAACGGGCAGGATTACATTATCACGCGTGACACGCTGCTTTCAGGCTACGAGATGTATATGCCGCGAACCGATCCACTGCATCCTGAAGCCAGTCCGCTCTGGCGTGAAGACTTCACCGGTCTGCCACCCACGCACATCATTACTGCCGAATTCGACCCACTGCGCGATGAAGGCGAGGCCCTGTATCAACGGTTCCTGGAACAGGGAGTGGAATGTACTTGCCAGCGCTATCTCGGTGTCATTCATGGCTTTTTCCAGCTCGCAGGTGTGAGCCAGGCGGCACGAAGCGCCATGCGAGATGTGGCCTGGCGGCTTGGTCAGTAAGTTTGTTCATATTTTCGTCCACGGGTGCTATCTTGTGTGAATAGATAACACAGAGGACAAACCTATGCCCAGAACTACCAGCATTACAATTGGCGAGCATCTCGATCGTTTTGTTAACGAAATGATTGAAAGTGGGCGCTATGGTTCCACCAGCGAAGTTGTCCGTTCGGCATTACGTTTACTGGAGGAACAAGAATTGCGAAATAGCGCATTACGCGACGCGCTGGAGGATGGGATACACAGCGGCACAAGCGACCTGACTCTACAGGAGGTCGCGCAAAGGAAAAAGCGCAGTCTGAATGTATAAACTCTCTAATCAGGCAGTCGAAGACTTTGAATCTATCTATGAATACACCTGGAGAAAATTCGGTTATCAACAGGCAGATAAATACACTACTGAGATGGAACAGCTTTTTTTACTGCTAGAGAAAAACGCTTTGATGGGGCGCAACCGTTCTGAGATTAAGGAAGGTACCCGTCAATACAATCATCGACAACATGCGATTTTTTATCAAAATGCGGATTATGGCATTCTCATAATCCGCATTTTACATCAGCAAATGAACCCAATATTACATTTCAGCTAGAGGAGCTACTCTTCCTCATTCCCGCCCTCTTCATATGCGCCAAACGGTTTCGCGGGTAGCACAATATACGTGCCTTCAAACACGACGCCTGGCGAGTCATCGCCAAATACCTCGACCTGCATCTTCACACGCGCCTTACGCCCTCTCGCCAGACGGTCGAGATCGCCACTCAGCGAGCCCAGGTCGGCGATGGCGGTAGGCTTCCCGGTGATCGGCCTGCTGTAGCGGATATGTGCATCGGCAAGGATAATGGTTCCCCCCAGATGACGTTCGCGCAGCATCAGCCAGATCAGCCCCCACCCCGTTAACGTGGCCAGAGAAAACAGGCTACCGGCAAACAGAGTATGGTGCGGATTCTGATTCCCCGTCTCGGGCATCGTCGTAATAAATTTCTGCCCGGTATACTGTTGAATACGCACGCCCATTTTCTCACTCAAGGGAATATGTTCGTACCAGGCTTGCTGTAACTGTCCGCACCAGTCGCCGCGATGGAGAATATCGTCCAATGTAGCGATGGGCTTAATCATCAAAAAGTGGCGCACCGGCGTGGTTTGCGGTGTGGTGATCTCTCCCTGGCTCACAAACCCCAGTTTGGCGAAAAATTCGACCGCATCTTCACGGGCGCTACAGGTTACGCGCTTTACCCCTTCCTGACGCGCTACAGATTCCAGGGTCATCGCCATCAGCGTACCCAGTCCTTTCTCCTGCACGGAAGGGTCAACGGCCATAAAGCGTATAGAGGCTTCGTTATCCGCATTGATATACAGACGTCCTACCGCGACCAGATTCCCCTCTTCGTCCACCACCATCTGGTGATGCGCCATTGCGTCCCAGGCATCCCGTTCGGAGCCTTTTGGCTGGTGCAACGGTTTACGCAGCATCTCCCAGCGAAACTGGTAGTAACGCTCCAACTCTTCTTCTGTTTGCGGTACTCGAAGGTGATACATAGCTGTACTCTCTCTTGTTGCCCGCGGCCACACCGGTAGCTGGTTCATACTTGTAACCAGAACGTCACGGGGCCATCATTAACCAGCGAAACCTGCATATCCGCAGCGAATCGACCGGTTTGCGTATTCATTTCCTGTTGACGGCAACGCTCAACAAAGTACTCATACAGCGCTTCTGCCCGATCGGGCGCGGCGCCTTTTGAAAAGCCCGGGCGCATACCGCGCTCAGTATCTGCCGCCAACGTAAATTGCGAGACCACCAGCACGCTGCCGCCTGACTGCTGCACATTCAGGTTCATTTTGCCTTCGGCATCGCTAAAGATTCGATAGCCGAGTACGCGTTCGCACAGGCGGTTCGCTTTTTGTTCGTCATCATCCCTTTCGACACCTAACAGGACCAAAAGTCCTGGGCCAATTTCACCCGTCACCTCGCCCTCCACGGTGACGCTGGCACGGGTTACGCGCTGAATTAATGCAATCATGGTTGCTCTGCTTCTTCTTGTTCTGCGGCTTGTTTAAGTTTGCGGTATTCCCCGAGAGTGACAGTTATTTCCGCGCCTAGCAAGACGATACACCACGTCCAGTACACCCAGACAAATAAAATGGGGATCACCGCAAGGACACCGTAAATGAGCTGATAAGACGGGAACATCGTGATATAGAGCGCAAATCCTTTCTTTCCGGCCTCGAACAATACGGCGGCTACAAAGGCGCCAATAACCGCATCCCGGTTAGCGACGCGCGTGGTCGGTACGATGCTATAAAGCAGCCAGAATGAAAGCCAGGAAAGCACCAGCGGGAAAATACGCAGAATGTTATCAATCACCGTGTTGAGATCGCTGGCCCAGCGCAATGACAACAGATAAGAGCTGATCGCCAGGCTGGCCCCCGCCAGTAGAGGTCCCAGCGTTAAAATCATCCAGTAAACGGCAAAAGAGTAAACTTTGGGCCGAGTGCGCTTACTACGCCAGATAGTATTCAGCGCATTATCAATGGAATACATCAGTAATAACGCCGTCACAATCAGCCCACATGCCCCGACGGCGGTCATTTTGTTCGAGTTGGCGACAAACTGTTCGATATAACGTTGGATGACGTCTCCCGTCGCCGGGATAAAGTTCGCAAAAATAAAATGGCGTAACTGAATACTGACGTCGGAAAACATCGGAAATGCGGCGAAAAGCGCAAAAACGACGGCAATAAGCGGTACTAATGAAAGCAATGAAACGTAGGCAAGATTTCCTGCCAACGTCGTCATATTGTCCTCATCAATGCGCTGCCATAGCAGCTTCAGCCAGGCTCGTACGGGCCGCGTATGATGCCTGGCTTGTTGCTGAACATTTTTTAGCATAACAACTTCGCGAAATAGTCTGGAATGGTCGCTTTATCGATGACCTGGATACTGGTAATACCTAACCGGTTAGCCCCTTCAATATTATCGGCGTTATCGTCAAAAAAGACCGCATCATGCGCAGAAAAACCTTCAGCCTGCAGGACATGCTGGTAAATCCGCGCTTCCGGTTTACGCATGCCCAGATCCTGGGAAAGATAAATATGGTCAGCAGCCTGACGGATCTCGGGGTATTCATCCGGCCAAAACGTTGTGTGCAGACGGTTGGTATTCGACAAGACGACTACCCGATGCCCCTGCTCACGCAGTTTGTGCATGATATCGATAACCTCTGGGCGTAACGCGACAAAAACCGCCTGCCAGCCGTGGGAAAATTGCTCGTAGCTTAGCGGCAGCGCCATCTCGTGGCATAGTGCCTCAGCAAACGCTTCATCGGTTATTTCACCTCGCTCATGCTGGTGAAAAGCCTCGCCCATACTGAAACTTTGCTTTAGCGAAGCTAGCGGTACACGGCTCAGATCGCTCCATGTGCCTAACACGCGATTGAAGTCGATATCGACAATCACATTACCCAAATCAAAGATATAGAGCATGCCCTTCTCCTTATTCGCCGTGGATGAATAACTGTAGCGGGAAAGGAGAAGTTTGACTATGCGCGAATGATGGCTGCGAATTTATCGAGCCATCATTGGAGAGAATTACCCGACCTGAGCATCATCCTGTGACGGACTCACCTGCACAATTTCCACCTGCTGAGACTGGAGTAAATTATGCAATGCGGGACCAGGGTATTCATCGGTAAACAACGCGGTCACCTGAGACACATTGCCAATCTCTACCGCGGCAGAAGCCGTGTATTTCGTATGATCCGCAGCCAGCAGAATATGCCTTGAATGGGCCATCATCGTTTTCACGACGCTGGCCTCGTTGACATCAAACTCCAGCAGCGCACCATCGCTTTCGATCGCCCCCACGCTGGTTACCAGGTAATCAGCGCGAAAATCAGCGACAAATGCCGTGGCGGAAGGACCGATAATGCCACTGTTATGCGGGCGTAACGTTCCACCTGGCACCATAACTTCAAAACGTGGATTGTTATACAGAATGTGTGCCACCCGCAGGCTGTTGGTGATAATGCGCAAATGATTATGGTTTAACAGCGCCCGCGCCACCTGCTCAACGGTGGTGCCAATAGTAATAAACACCGTTGACCCATCAGGAATGTAGTCGGCCACCGCTTCGGCGATGGCCTTTTTCTCTTCCGTCCACGAGACTTCACGCTGCTCGAACGCCGTATTCACCACGCTGGAGGCTCTGCCCGCGCCACCATGATGACGCGTAATTAATCCCTGCTCGCTGAGTTTACGAATATCTCGACGCACGGTCTGCGTGGACACATCCAGCAGGCTGGCCAGCTCATCAATATTCATATAACCGCGCTCGCTAATCAGCATCAGTAGCTGATCGTGTCGCGGATTACCGGTCAGTTCGGTAAGACTCATGAAATTTCCTCGAAAAACCATTGCCCTGGCATTTTATACAAAAAGCGACAGAAAAGATCGGGTTTGATCACAGTCAGGGATTCCGGCTCGTCCTCCCGGGCGCGTGCATTTAAGCGCCGCAACACCACTGGCGAACCTGACAGCGTCTTCCGGAGTATTTCCGTTGGCCAGACTGAATGCGAGCGCACCGTGAAAAACATCTCCGGCCCCGGTGGTGTCAACAACGTCAACGGTAAAACCTGATTGATGCTGCAATGTATTATTTTCTATCCAGTCGCAACCGTCACTGCCCCTTGTCACATAGACATGTCCATTTGTGAGCGTTTTTGCTTTTTTCAGTCCTACCAGTGGATCGTTTATCCCGGTCATACGCGCCAGACCTGGTTCAGAGAACGCAGCATGATCGCTTAACGTCACCAGCTCACGGATATCCTGCGGCGTTACATCGCCATCCAGTACCGTCATGACTCCCGCCCGGCGTGCCAGCGTGAACGCCTGTTTAGTCCCCTCGTGCCAGCGAACATCCGCCAACACCACATCCCACTGGGAAAAATCAATCTCATTGAGCCAGTCAGCGTCATGCAGTAAATCTGGGCTGGGATAGTTAACGATAATTCGTTCCCCTTGTGCATCAACCAGAATTGCCGATTGGGAGGATTGCGCCCCCACGTAGCGTCGGGTGTAGCGGGTATTCACCCCCAGGGATTCCAGCTCCGCCAGCAGGCTATTTCCGGTGTCATCGTCGCCCACACGGCCAATAAAATCCACCTGCGCCCCCAGTTTCGCTGCAGCCACAGCGGCCGTTGCCGCAGGCCCGCCGCCCACTTCCGTATAACGCTTCGCCACATATTTCCCCCCTTCAGTCGGTAACCCCTCTACGTAATAGATGCGATCCATTACGGCAATCCCTACACAAGCAATACGAATCATGGTCATTCCTTAGGCGTTTCAAGATGGGATCATTTTAATTTCACAAAATGTTTAAAAAGTGACGGCTGTCAATTTTTTGACCATAAATTACAAATACGATCAAAAACAGACAAAAACAAACGACCTTAAATGACAAAAAATGACATCCACGTCTCAGGAGAACGTTATGGCAGTTATAGCATTTATCGGATTAGGTCAGATGGGTTCCCCCATGGCGAGCAACTTGCTGAAGCAGGGCCATCAACTCAGCGTCTTTGACGTTAACCCGGATGCCGTTCAGCGCCTGGTGGAAAAAGGTGCACAGCCTGCCAGCAGCCCGGCTCAGGCAGCAAAAGGGGCGGAATTTGTCATCACTATGCTCCCCAACGGCGATCTGGTACGCAGCGTACTGTTCGGCGAACAGGGCATCTGCGAAAGCCTCTCCCCGCAGGCGTTGGTGATTGATATGTCCACCATTCACCCGCTGCAAACCGACAAACTGATTACCGATATGCGTGCCAAAGGCTTTGACATGATGGATTGCCCGGTTGGACGCACCTCCGATCACGCCATCGCGGGAACGCTGCTGCTGCTGGCGGGCGGAACACCAGAACAGGTGGAACGCGCCACACCGGTGCTGATGGCGATGGGGAATGAGCTGATCAACGCAGGGGGGCCCGGCATGGGGATCCGCGTGAAGCTCATCAACAATTACATGAGTATCGCGCTGAACGCCCTCTCAGCCGAAGCAGCCGTGTTGTGCGAAGCGCTCGGTCTCTCCTTCGATGTGGCTCTGAAGGTAATGAGCGGCACCCCTGCCGGAAAAGGCCATTTCACTACCTCCTGGCCGAACAAAGTGCTGAAAGGCGATCTTTCTCCCGCCTTCATGATCGATTTAGCTCACAAAGATCTTGGCATCGCGCTGGATGTCGCAAACCTTCTGCATGTGCCGATGCCGCTCGGCGCCGCCTCCCGCGAAGTCTATAACCAGGCACGCGCCGCTGGCCGTGGACGGGAAGACTGGACCGCAATTCTTGAACAGGTTCGCGCATCCGCCGGGCTAAATAAACACACAGATAAGTAAGGACTGAACAATGACGAAGTACACCCTGAAAGATATCACCCGCGCTTCCGGCGGTTTTGCCATGCTGGCGGTCGATCAGCGCGAAGCCATGCGCTTAATGTTTGCCGCAGCGGGTGCAAAATCCCCGATCAATGACAGCGTGCTGACCGACTTTAAAGTCAATGCGGCGAAGATCCTTTCTCCCTATGCATCCGCCATTCTGGTCGATCAGCAGTTCTGCTACCGCCAGGTCGTAGAGCAAAATGCGGTCGCCAAAAGCTGCGCCATGATTGTTGCCGCTGATGACTTTATTCCGGGTAATGGCATTCCGGTCGATAGCGTGGTGATTGATAAAAAAATTAATCCACAGGCCGTGAAGCAAGATGGCGCCAAGGCTCTCAAACTGCTGGTGCTGTGGCGTAGTGATGAAGATGCCCAGCAGCGTCTGGATATGGTCAAAGAATTCAATGAGCTATGCCATTCCAATGGTCTGCTGAGCATCATTGAGCCGGTTGTTCGTCCACCGCGTCGTGGCGATAAGTTCGATCGCGAACAGGCCATTATCGATGCCGCGAAAGAGCTGGGCGATAGCGGTGCCGATCTCTACAAGGTCGAGATGCCGCTGTACGGCAAAGGGCCCCAACAGGAATTGCTCAGCGCCTCTCAGCGTCTGCATGAAAACATCAACATGCCGTGGGTCATCCTCTCCTCTGGTGTGGATGAAAAACTGTTCCCACGCGCGGTCAGTGTGGCGATGACCGCTGGCGCATCCGGCTTCCTGGCCGGGCGTGCTGTCTGGTCATCAGTTATTGGCCTGCCGGACACCGAACTGATGCTGCGCGACGTTTCCGCACCTAAGTTGCAGCGTCTGGGCGATATCGTCGACGAAATGATGGCCCGCCGTTAATCGAGGATCAAAACATGAAATGGTTTAACACCTTAAGCCACAATCGCTGGCTGGAGCAGGAAACTGACCGCATCTTTAACTTTGGTAAAAATGCTGCTGTTCCTACCGGTTTTGGCTGGCTGGGAAATAGTGGTCAGGTCAGAGCGGATATGGGAACACATCTGTGGATCACCGCCCGCATGCTGCACGTTTACTCCGTTGCCGCATCCATGGGTCGCCCCGGCGCATATCAGCTAGTCGATCACGGAATTAAAGCGCTGAATGGCGCGCTACGCGACACACGTTACGGAGGCTGGTACGCCTGCGTAAATGACGAAGGCGTGATGGATGCCTCCAAACAGGGCTATCAGCATTTCTTCGTCTTGCTTGGTGCAGCCAGCGCGGTCACTACCGGGCATCCACAGGCCAGACAATTGCTGGATGACGCTATCGAAGTGATTGAGAAGTACTTCTGGAGCGAAGATGAGCAGATGTGTCTGGAGTCCTGGGACGAAGCCTTCAGCCAGACGGAAGATTACCGCGGCGGCAACGCCAACATGCACGCGGTTGAAGCCTTCCTGATCGTTTATGACGTTACCCATGACCGCAAATGGCTTGATCGCGCGCTACGTATCGCATCGGTAATTATTCACGATGTGGCTCGCAGGGGTGAGTATCGCGTCAACGAACACTTCGATTCACAGTGGAACCCAATCCGCGATTACAACAAAGATAATCCAGCGCATCGTTTCCGCGCCTACGGCGGCACGCCGGGCCACTGGATCGAATGGGGCCGCCTGATGTTGCATCTGCATGCCGCGCTGGAGGCCCGCTTTGAAACGCCTCCCACCTGGTTGCTGGAAGATGCCAAGGGTCTGTTCCACGCCACTATCCGCGATGCCTGGGCGCCGGACGGCGCAGACGGCTTTGTCTACTCGGTGGACTGGGACGGAAAACCCATCGTGCGTGAAAGAGTGCGTTGGCCGATAGTCGAGGCCATGGGCACCGCTTACGCCCTCTACACCCTCACCGGCGACAGCCAGTACGAAGCCTGGTATCAGAAGTGGTGGGATTACTGCATCACGTATCTGATGGACTACGAGACCGGTTCATGGTGGCAGGAGCTGGATACCGATAACAAGGTAACTACCAAAGTCTGGGACGGTAAGCAGGATATTTACCATCTGCTGCACTGCCTCGTGATCCCACGTTTGCCGCTGGCTCCGGGTCTTGCTCCGGCGGTGGCAGCCGGTCTGCTGGACATCAACGCCAAATAAGTCACGAGGTGAGCAGTCATGCATAGCGGTGGAAAAACCCTTCATCTTCAGGCTGGCCATTACCAGGCGAAAATCGTCACGGTTGGCGCTGGGTTAGCAGAATTGACGCACCGTGGGCGTCACGTCGTTATTCCACATAAGCCGGAAGAGATGCCGCTGGCGCATTTGGGAAAAGTGTTAATTCCCTGGCCAAACCGCGTTGCAGACGGCTGCTATCAACATAACGGCAAGACCTATCAGCTTGCCGTTAACGACCCTGTTTCGCATACCGCCATTCATGGATTACTGGCCTGGCGCGACTGGCAGATTAACCAACTGTCGAACACGGAAGTGTCGCTGACGATTTTTCTACCGCCTTCTTATGGTTATCCCTTTGCGCTGTATTCAGAGGTGAATTACCGGCTGGATGCTCCCCGCGGACTGCACGTTTTTATTCGTACCCAGAATGTGGGCGATGAAACTGCACCGTATGGCGCGGGAGCACATCCCTACCTGACCTGCAATTTGCAACCCATCGATAGCTGCGAATTAATGCTCCCGATGAGTACAGAAATGTGTGATGAACGCAATTTCACAACGCCGCGCTTAATCGCGCAAACCACTCTCGATCATACATTCAGGAGCTTGCAGCCTGACGCTGGGTGGGAGGTCAGGATGACCAGCCCCGCTCAAAACATGTCGACGTATTTACGCAGCCACCAGCCCTGGCTGCAGGTGTATACCGGCGAAAAATTAGCACGCCGCGGCCTGGCGGTAGAACCGATGACCTGCCCGCCCGACGCCTTTAACTCCGGGATTAGCCTGATTCATCTCGCGCCCGGAGAAACGCATCAAATGCATTTTTTAATCGGCAGTGAATAACAGATTTCCGACAAATTACCGAAATACCCTATTTTTACGGAGACGAAAATGAATTCGCTACAACAACGGTCCACCGCATTAGAACTGACGACGTTACAAAATGGATTTACACTGACGTACCACCAGCGCCCGATCTTATGTCACAGCGCAGAGACCCCTTGCCTGTGGATTGGCGCTGGCGTTGCCGACATTGATATGTTCCGCGGTAACTTCAGCATTAAAGACAAGCTCAATGAGAAGATTGCCCTGACCGACGCCACGGTAAGCGAGTCTCCTGAAGGCTGGCGGGTAGATTTCAGCCGCGGTAATACTATCAACGCCACGCTGCACATCTCTACCGATGAACAGGGTCGTTTGAAGCTCGACCTTCATAACGAGGAACGCAGCCATAACCGTATCTGGCTGCGTCTGGCCGCTAACCCAGACGACCATATTTACGGCTGCGGCGAACAGTTCTCTTATTTCGATTTGCGCGGTAAGCCATTCCCACTGTGGACCAGCGAACAGGGCGTGGGCCGCAACAAAAAAAGCTATGTCACCTGGCAGGCCGACTGCAAAGAAAATGCTGGCGGTGACTACTACTGGACCTTCTTCCCACAACCAACCTTTGTCAGTACGCAGAAGTATTATTGCCACGTTGATAACAGCTGCTATATGAATTTCGACTTCAGCGCGCCGGAGTATCACGAACTGGCGTTGTGGGAGGATAAAACCACCCTGCGCTTTGAGTGCGCTGACACTTACATCTCCCTGCTGGAGAAATTAACCGCATTGTTAGGCCGCCAGCCGGAGCTGCCGGACTGGATTTACGACGGCGTCACGCTGGGCATTCAGGGCGGGACTGAGATTTGCCAGAACAAACTGGACACCATGCGTAACGCTGGCGTGAAAGTTAACGGCATCTGGGCACAGGACTGGTCCGGGATCCGCATGACCTCCTTTGGTAAGCGCGTGATGTGGAACTGGAAATGGAACAGCGACAACTACCCGCAACTGGACAGTCGTATTAAGCAGTGGAAAGAAGAAGGCGTGCAGTTCCTCTCCTATATCAACCCGTACGTCGCCAGCGACAAAGATCTCTGCGCTGAAGCAGCCAAACACGGTTATCTGGCGAAAGATGCTTCTGGCGATGACTATCTGGTTGAGTTCGGCGAGTTTTACGGCGGCGTAGTCGATCTGACCAACCCCGAAGCTTACGGCTGGTTCAAAGAAGTGATCAAAAAGAACATGATCGCGCTGGGCTGCGGCGGCTGGATGGCCGACTTTGGCGAATACCTGCCAACCGACACTTACCTGCACAACGGCGTCAGCGCCGAAATTATGCATAACGCGTGGCCCGCACTGTGGGCGAAATGTAACTACGAAGCGCTACAGGAGACCGGCAAGCTCGGCGAGATCCTGTTCTTTATGCGTGCGGGCTACACCGGCAGCCAGAAATACTCCACCATGATGTGGGCGGGCGATCAGAACGTTGACTGGAGCCTCGACGATGGTCTGGCCTCGGTCGTTCCTGCCGCGCTGTCGCTGGCGATGACCGGCCACGGTCTGCACCATAGCGATATCGGTGGTTACACCACGTTGTTTGACATGAAACGCAGCAAAGAGCTGTTGCTACGCTGGTGTGATTTCAGCGCCTTCACCCCGATGATGCGCACCCATGAAGGTAACCGCCCGGGCGATAACTGGCAGTTTGATGGCGATGTAGAAACCATTGCCCACTTTGCCCGCATGACCACCGTCTTCACCACCCTGAAGCCGTATCTCAAACAGGCCGTCGCGCAAAACAGCGCCACCGGTCTGCCGGTGATGCGCCCGCTGTTCCTGCATTACGAAGACGATGCGCGTACTTACACCCTGAAGTATCAGTACCTGCTGGGACAAGATTTGCTGGTAGCGCCAGTTCACGAACAGGGACGCAGCGACTGGACGCTGTATCTGCCAGAGGATAGCTGGATCAACGTCTGGACCGGGGAAACTTACCAGGGGGGTGAAATTACCGTGGATGCGCCTATTGGCCAGCCTCCGGTGTTTTATCGCGCGAAGAGTGAATGGGCGTCACTGTTTGCCACTTTACGCAACATCTAACACGGCTCGCCTGCGGGGCAACTCGCGGGCACATGGAGAATAATAATGAGTCAGACTTCCTCTAATCCGGCAACCCTACGCTTGCCGTTCAAAGAAAAACTCGCCTATGGGATGGGTGATTTAGGCTCCAATATCCTGCTGGACATTGGTACGCTCTATTTACTCAAGTTTTATACTGATGTCCTTGGTTTACCGGGAACTTATGGCGGTATCATTTTCCTTATCGCCAAGTTTTTTACCGCGTTTACCGATATGGGCACCGGGATTATGCTCGATTCGCGCCGCAAAATCGGCCCGAAAGGAAAATTCCGTCCATTCGTCCTTTATGCCGCATTTCCGGTTACCTTGCTGGCGATTGCCAATTTTGTCGGTACACCGTTTGAAGTCACCGGTAAAACGGTCATGGCAACGGTGCTGTTTATGCTGTACGGGCTGTTCTTCAGCATGATGAACTGCTCTTACGGCGCGATGGTGCCTGCAATCACGAAAAACCCGGACGAACGCGCGTCGCTGGCCGCATGGCGACAAGGAGGCGCAACTCTCGGGCTGCTGCTGTGCACCGTCGGCTTTGTACCGGTAATGAACCTGATCGAAGGCAATTCACAGCTGGCTTATATTTTCGCAGCCACGTTGTTTTCGCTGTTTGGCCTGTTATTCATGTGGTTGTGCTATGCCGGTGTAAAAGAACGCTACGTGGAAGTGAAACCCGTGGATGCCGCGCAAAAACCGGGATTGCTGCAATCCTTCCGCGCCATCGCCGGTAACCGCCCGCTATTTATTCTGTGCATTGCCAACCTTTGCACGCTGGGCGCATTCAACGTCAAGCTGGCGATTCAGGTCTATTACACCCAGTACGTACTGAACGATCCGATCCTCCTTTCCTGGATGGGTTTTTTCAGCATGGGCTGTATCTTCATTGGCGTCTTCCTGATGCCTGGGATGGTCAGACGTTTTGGTAAGAAGAAGGTTTATATTGGCGGACTGCTGATTTGGGTCGCGGGCGATCTGCTTAACTACTTCCTTGGCGGTGGCTCAGTCAGTTTTGTCGCCTTCTCTTGTCTGGCGTTCTTCGGCTCAGCCTTCGTTAATAGTCTGAACTGGGCGCTGGTCTCCGATACGGTGGAATATGGCGAATGGCGTACCGGCGTACGCTCTGAAGGCACGGTATACACTGGCTTCACCTTCTTCCGTAAAGTTTCACAGGCGCTGGCAGGCTTCTTCCCTGGCTGGATGCTGACGCAAATCGGCTACGTCCCCAACGTGGTGCAATCTGCGAGCACGGTCGAAGGTTTGCGGCAGCTTATCTTTATTTATCCGTGTGCCCTGGCAGTTATCACCATCGTGGCAATGGGCTGTTTCTACAATCTCAACGAAAAGATGTATGTCCGCATCGTTGAAGAGATAGAAGCACGTAAACAACCCGTTTGATAATAATGAATAGCGCTCTACGGGGCGCTATTGAGGAGCGATTATGTCTTTTCATGATCCGCTAACGCTAAAACTGAGCCTGCGTGAAAAATTCGCCTACGGAGTGGGTGACTTCGGCTCAAATTTGATGCTGTGTATCGGCACGCTGTATCTGCTTAAATTTTATACCGATGAACTAGGGATGCCTGCATATTACGGTGGGATTATCTTTCTGGTGGCGAAGTTCTTCACCGCCTTTACCGATATGCTGACCGGTGTATTGCTGGACTCAAGGCGAAATATTGGCACAAAAGGAAAATTCAGACCCTTTATTTTATATGCGTCATTCCCTGTCGCAATCGTTGCCAGCGCGCAGTTTTTAGCGACAGATTTTACGCTCACGGTGAAAACCGGGCTGGCGACGGTGCTGTTTATGCTGTTTGGTCTGTTCTATAGCCTGATGAACTGCTCCTACGGCGCGATGGTGCCAGCTATCACGAAAAACCCACATGAACGCGCTCAGCTCGCCGCCTGGCGTCAGGGCGGCGCAACCATGGGTCTGCTATTGTGTACCGTTGGCTTTATGCCGATTCAGGCGCTGTTTGTCAGTTCCCCCTCATTGGGTTATCTGATTGCCGCATTGATCTTTTCAGTCTGCGGGCTGTTCAGCATGTGGTGGTGCTTTAGCGGTGTGAAAGAACGTTATATCGAAATCGTGCCGGATCACCATAAGCCCAGCATTCTCAAATCATTCTGTGCCATTTTCCGTAATCCCCCGCTGCTGGTGCTGTGTGTCGCCAACCTGTGTACACTGGCCGCATTCAACATCAAACTGGCAATCCAAGTGTATTACACCCAGTACGTGCTCAATGATATTCATCTGCTGTCGTGGATGGGTTTTTTCAGCATGGGATGCATTCTGGTCGGCGTGTTGCTGGTTCCCGCGACCGTGAAACGCTTCGGTAAAAAGCAGGTTTATCTCGGCGGTTTGGCATTATGGGCTGTCGGTGATGTTTTGAACTTTTTCTGGGGCAGTACGTCATTTTTGTTCGTAACATTCTCCTGTATGGCCTTCTTCGGGACAGCATTCGTCAACAGCCTGAACTGGGCGTTGGTTCCGGATACGGTCGATTATGGCGAATGGAAAACGGGGATCCGCGCGGAAGGTTCGGTGTATACGGGTTATACCTTTTCTCGCAAAATTTCCGCTGCGCTCGCGGGCTTCCTGCCAGGCATCATGCTGACGCAAATCGGTTATATTCCCAACATAACCCAGAGCGATGCCACCCTGCTTGGCCTGCGTCAGCTTATTTTTCTGTGGCCTTGCGGGCTGGCTATTATCGCTGCATTCACGATGGGTTTATTTTATAAACTCAATGAAACGCGTTTTGCTTTTATTATTGAGGAAATCAGCCAACGGAAGAAAAACAACACTCAAGCGGATCCTGTTACCACTAAAAATAATACCTCTGCTGTAAACGTATAAAAATAATTGCCGCTTATTCCATCTTAATGGATGGCGGCCTCCCTACGCTTAAAAAATGGATTTATTATGAAAAAGTTAACAACAATAATTCTCTTATCCTCTGTTATGTCTACTTCTGTTTTTGCAGGCGCCTATGTCGAGAACCGCGAGGCATATAATCTGGCATCCGATCAGATAGAAGTGATGATGCGCGTTGGCTATAACTCCGATATGGGCGCAGGTATCATGCTCACCAACACCTACACCATGCAACGCAAGGATGAGTTAAAACACGGCTATAACGAAATAGAAGGTTGGTATCCTTTATTTAAACCAACGGATAAATTAACTATCCAGCCCGGTGGGTTGATCAATGATAAGAGTACGGGTTCCGGTGGCGCTGCCTACCTGGATGTTAATTATAAATTTACCCCGTGGTTTAATCTTACCGTGCGTAATCGTTATAACCATAATAACTACAGTTCAACCGACCTAAACGGTGATCAGGATAATAACGATACCTATGAAATAGGTAACTACTGGAATTTTACTATCACCGATAAGTTTTCCTATACCTTTGAGCCGCACTATTTTATACGAGTTAATGACTTCAACAGCAGTAACGGAAAAGATCATCACTGGGAAATTACAAATACCTTTAAGTATCGTATCAATGAACACTGGCTACCCTATCTGGAGTTACGCTGGTTAGATCGCAATGTGGAACCTTATCATCGCGAGCAAAATCAGATTCGTATTGGGGCAAAGTATTTCTTCTGATACTCCCGAGATAATAAAAAGCCGCTGATAACCAGCGGCTTTTTTATGCTTACCTGAGAAAGAGCGTTA
Organism: Citrobacter sp. W9; assembly: GCF_026719375.1. Taxonomy (NCBI): domain Bacteria; kingdom Pseudomonadati; phylum Pseudomonadota; class Gammaproteobacteria; order Enterobacterales; family Enterobacteriaceae; genus Citrobacter; species Citrobacter sp. W9. The sequence continues at coordinate 107,407 of NZ_JAPPTE010000017.1, forward strand.
ATTACTCTTCTTTCGCGCCACGCATTGCACGGCGACGATCGTTTTCAGTCAGGTGACGCTTACGGATACGGATAGAGGTTGGAGTCACTTCTACCAGTTCGTCGTCATCGATGAATTCCAGAGCCTGCTCCAGAGTCATCTTAACCGGCGGAACCAGAACCGTTGCTTCGTCAGTACCGGACGCACGCATGTTGGTCAGTTTCTTACCGGTCAGGCAGTTTACGGTCAGGTCGTTAGAGCGGCTGTGAATACCGATGATCTGGCCTTCGTAAACTTCAGCACCGTGACCCAGGAACAGCTTACCGCGGTCCTGCAGGCTGAACAGTGCGAACGCAACTGCTTTACCTTGGCCGTTGGAGATCAGTACGCCGTTCTGACGCTGACCCACATCACCCGCACGAACGTCGTCGTAGTGGCTGAAGGTGGAATACAGCAGACCGGTACCGGAGGTCATGGTCATGAATTCTGAACGGAAGCCGATCAGACCACGGCTTGGGATCACGTAGTCAAGACGTACGCGGCCTTTGCCATCTGGATTCATGTTTTTCAGATCGCCTTTACGCTCACCCAGAGCCTGCATCACAGAACCCTGATGCTGCTCTTCAACGTCCAGCGTTACGTTTTCGAACGGCTCTTGTTTACGGCCATCGATTTCGCGGAAGATAACTTTCGGACGGGAAACCGCCATTTCGAAACCTTCACGACGCATGTTTTCGATCAGAACAGACAGGTGCAGCTCACCACGACCGGAAACACGGAACGCATCCGCATCTTCGGTTTCTTCAACGCGCAGCGCAACGTTGTGCACCAGCTCTTTGTTCAGGCGGTCAAGGATCTGACGAGAGGTAACATATTTACCTTCTTTACCACAGAACGGAGAGGTGTTTACGCAGAAGAACATGGTTACGGTCGGTTCATCAACGGACAGAGCCGGCAGCGCTTCGACATTCTGCGGGTCGCAGATGGTGTCGGAGATGTTCAGTTCGCCCAGACCGGTGATCGCGATGATATCGCCTGCTTCGGCAATATCACTCTCGATACGTTCCAGACCCAGGTGGGTCAGAACTTTACCGACTTTACCGTTGCGGGTTTTGCCTTCGCTATCAATGATAGTGATCTGCTGGTTCGGTTTAACTTTACCGCGTTTGATGCGGCCGATACCGATAACGCCAACGTAGTTGTTGTAGTCCAGCTGAGAGATCTGCATCTGCAGCGGGCCGTCAAGGTCTACGTTCGGAGCCGGTACGCGATCAACGATGGTCTGATACAGCGGAGTCATGTCTTCCGCCATATCTTCGTGATCCAGACCTGCGATACCGTTCAGCGCGGAAGCGTAAACGATCGGGAAGTCCAGTTGTTCGTCGGTAGCGTCGAGGTTAACGAACAGGTCGAATACCTGATCAACAACCCAGTCAGGGCGCGCGCCAGGACGGTCAACTTTGTTGATAACAACAATTGGCTTCAGGCCATGGGCAAAGGCTTTTTTGGTCACGAAGCGCGTCTGCGGCATCGGACCATCCATTGCATCCACCACCAGCAGCACGGAGTCGACCATGGACATTACACGTTCAACTTCACCACCGAAGTCGGCGTGCCCCGGGGTGTCAACGATGTTGATACGGTAGTCATTCCATTTGATAGCGGTGTTTTTAGCGAGGATGGTAATCCCACGCTCTTTCTCCAAATCGTTGGAGTCCATCACGCGCTCTTGGGTTTCAGCACGTGCATCGAACGTACCGGATTGTTGGAGCAGCTTGTCTACCAGGGTCGTTTTACCATGGTCTACGTGCGCGATGATGGCGATGTTACGCAAATTTTCGATCACAACTTTGCCTCAGGCATTTTAGAAATAGCGCGTTATTGTACACGGATTAATCGCAGTACAAAACAGGATCACAAACATCCTCCGCAAACAAGTATTGCAGAGTTTCTTTGTGATCACATTCACGGAGCGTTAAAAGGGGTAATCTGGGGTGCGTTGCACCAATATGGTGCTTAATGTTCACATTAAAGCACTATAATGGTGCAATACATCCTTCATGGTGCAGCCCCTTTGCACGATAGTGCGCATGATAACGCCTTTTAGGGGCAATTTAAAAGTTGGCACAGATTTCGCTTTATCTTTTTTACGGCGACACGGCCAATTTTTTGCAGAATTGAAGACTTCGTTACCACGACGACCATGACCAATCCGGGAGAGTAAGTATGTCCGCTGAACACGTTTTGACGATGCTGAACGAACACGAAGTGAAGTTTGTTGATTTGCGCTTCACTGATACTAAAGGTAAAGAACAGCACGTCACTATTCCTGCTCATCAGGTAAATGCCGAATTCTTTGAAGAAGGCAAAATGTTTGACGGCTCCTCAATCGGTGGCTGGAAAGGCATTAACGAATCAGACATGGTTCTGATGCCAGATGCGTCTACTGCACTCATTGACCCGTTTTATGAAGAGTCCACCCTGATCATCCGTTGTGATATCCTGGAACCCGGTACGCTGCAGGGCTACGACCGCGACCCGCGCTCCATCGCTAAACGCGCTGAAGAGTACCTGCGTTCTACCGGCATCGCAGACACCGTTCTGTTCGGGCCAGAGCCAGAGTTCTTCCTGTTTGACGACATCCGTTTCGGCGCGTCCATTTCCGGTTCCCACGTGGCTATCGATGATATCGAGGGCGCATGGAACTCCTCCACCAAATACGAAGGTGGTAACAAAGGTCACCGTCCGGGCGTGAAAGGCGGTTACTTCCCGGTTCCTCCGGTAGATTCTTCTCAGGACATCCGTTCTACCATGTGTCTGATCATGGAAGAAATGGGCCTGGTCGTTGAAGCGCATCACCACGAAGTAGCGACTGCTGGTCAGAACGAAATCGCGACCCGCTTCAACACCATGACCAAAAAAGCGGACGAAATTCAGATCTACAAATATGTGGTTCACAACGTCGCTCACCGTTTCGGTAAAACCGCGACCTTTATGCCAAAACCAATGTTTGGCGATAACGGTTCCGGCATGCACTGCCACATGTCCCTGTCCAAGAACGGCGTAAACCTGTTCTCCGGTGACAAATATGCGGGTCTGTCTGAGCAGGCGCTGTACTACATCGGCGGCGTTATCAAACACGCTAAAGCGATCAACGCCCTGGCGAACCCGACCACCAACTCCTACAAGCGTCTGGTCCCGGGTTACGAAGCGCCGGTAATGCTGGCTTACTCTGCCCGTAACCGTTCTGCTTCTATCCGTATTCCGGTAGTGGCTTCTCCGAAAGCGCGTCGTATCGAAGTGCGCTTCCCGGACCCGGCTGCTAACCCGTACCTGTGCTTCGCCGCGCTGCTGATGGCGGGTCTTGACGGTATTAAGAACAAGATCCACCCGGGTGAAGCGATGGACAAAAACCTGTACGACCTGCCGCCTGAAGAAGCGAAGGAGATCCCACAGGTTGCAGGTTCTCTGGAAGAAGCACTGAAAGAACTGGATCTGGACCGCGAGTTCCTGACTGCAGGCGGCGTGTTCACCAATGAAGCGATCGATGCGTACATTGCGCTGCGTCGTGAAGAAGATGACCGTGTGCGCATGACGCCGCACCCGGTAGAGTTTGAGCTGTACTACAGCGTTTAATTTAACTTTTACACTCTCACATAAAAACGTGCAGAGGGTGTAATAACCAATGGATTTCTTGCTACAGCAAGACGGCAATTGAGTGAATCCCCGGGAGCTTACATAAGTAAGTGACTGGGGTGAGCAAAAGCAGCCAACACAGCTGTAGGGAGAAAGACGAAGGTTTTAGTTGCCGTGGAACTTTTAGCCCATCTCTGGATGGGCTTTTTTCTCCACTAACAACCTGCTTTCTCGCGCTTTTTATCCATAAAAAAGCTATAATGCACTAAAATGGTGCAACACTTTTCAGGAGACTGCTGAATGGCAACCGGCACGCTGCCCGATGCTGGGCAGATCCTCAATTCTTTAATCAATAGCATCTTACTCGTCGACGATGAGCTGTCGATACATTACGCCAACCCGGCGGCGCAACAACTGCTCGCCCAAAGCTCCCGCAAACTGTTTGGTACACCGCTGCCCGATCTGTTGAGTTATTTTTCGTTAAACATCGGACTGATGCGTGAGAGCCTGGAAGCTGGTCAGGGCTTTACGGATAACGAAGTGACGCTGGTGATAGACAGCCACTCGCATATCCTCTCTGTGACCGCCCAGAGGCTGCCTGATGGGCTTATCCTGCTGGAGATGGCGCCAATGGATAACCAGCGCCGTCTGAGTCAGGAACAGCTCCAGCATGCCCAGCAAATTGCCGCCCGCGATCTGGTACGCGGTCTGGCGCATGAAATTAAAAACCCGTTGGGCGGTTTACGCGGCGCGGCGCAGCTTCTCAGTAAAGCGCTCCCGGACCCGGCGCTGACCGAATATACCAAAGTTATTATTGAGCAGGCCGATCGCCTGCGTAATCTGGTCGACCGTCTGTTAGGACCGCAACAACCGGGCATGCATATCACGGAAAGTATTCACAAAGTGGCGGAGCGTGTGGTGGCGCTGGTTTCGATGGAAGTGCCAGAAAACGTTACGCTAATTCGTGATTACGATCCGAGCCTGCCTGAGTTATTGCACGACCCGGACCAGATAGAACAGGTTCTGCTGAATATCGTGCGCAATGCCCTGCAAGCGTTAGGGCCGGAAGGCGGCGAGATCGTACTGCGTACCCGCACTGCGTTTCAGCTCACGCTGCACGGCGTGCGTTACCGTCTGGCGGCGCGGATCGATGTTGAGGATAACGGCCCGGGTATTCCCCCTCATTTGCAGGACACGCTGTTCTACCCAATGGTCAGCGGTCGCGAGGGCGGTACCGGCCTTGGGTTATCCATCGCCCGTAATTTAATTGATCAGCATTCCGGCAAAATTGAATTTACCAGTTGGCCGGGTCATACCGAGTTCTCGGTTTACCTGCCTATCAGGAAATAAAGGTGACGTTTATGCAACGAGGAATAGTCTGGGTCGTTGATGACGATAGTTCCATCCGTTGGGTGCTAGAACGTGCGCTCGCAGGAGCTGGTCTGAGCTGTACCGCATTTGAAAGCGGTAAAGAGGTACTGGATGCACTGGCCAGCAAAACACCGGACGTGCTGTTGTCAGACATTCGCATGCCGGGTATGGATGGCCTGACCCTGTTAAAACAGATCAAACAGCGTCATCCGATGCTTCCGGTCATCATAATGACGGCGCATTCCGATCTGGATGCCGCCGTCAGCGCCTACCAGCAAGGGGCGTTTGATTATCTGCCCAAACCTTTTGATATTGACGAAGCTGTGGCGCTGGTCGAACGCGCCATCAGTCATTATCAGGAACAGCAGCAGCCGCGTAATGTACAAATCCACGGTCCAACGACCGACATCATTGGCGAAGCGCCGGCGATGCAGGATGTTTTTCGCATTATTGGCCGGCTTTCACGTTCTTCAATCAGCGTATTGATTAATGGAGAGTCCGGGACCGGTAAAGAGCTGGTCGCTCATGCCCTACACCGCCACAGCCCACGCGTCAAAGCGCCGTTTATCGCGCTGAACATGGCGGCTATCCCGAAAGATTTGATCGAGTCTGAACTGTTCGGTCATGAGAAAGGGGCGTTTACCGGGGCAAATACCATTCGTCAGGGGCGTTTTGAGCAGGCTGACGGTGGTACGCTGTTCCTCGACGAAATCGGCGATATGCCGCTGGACGTGCAAACGCGTTTACTGCGCGTATTAGCCGATGGACAGTTCTACCGTGTGGGTGGTTATGCGCCGGTGAAAGTGGATGTTCGCATCATCGCCGCCACGCATCAGAATCTGGAACTGCGCGTACAGGAAGGCAAATTCCGTGAGGATTTATTCCACCGTCTGAATGTCATTCGCGTTCATTTGCCCCCGCTGCGTGAACGTCGGGAAGACATCCCTCGCCTGGCACGTCATTTCCTGCAGGAAGCGGCCCGCGAGCTGGGGGTGGAAGCCAAGCAATTACATCCCGAAACCGAGGCAGCGCTTACGCGTCTGGCCTGGCCGGGCAACGTACGCCAGCTTGAAAACACCTGCCGCTGGTTAACCGTCATGGCTGCCGGACAGGAAGTATTGATTCAGGACTTGCCGACCGAGCTTTTTGAAACCAGCGTGCCAGACGCGCCGTCCACTATGCAGCCGGACAGTTGGGCAACGCTGTTAGCGCAGTGGGCAGACCGGGCATTACGTTCCGGTCATCAAAACTTGCTTTCTGAAGCTCAACCAGAGATGGAGCGCACGCTGTTGACCACCGCGCTGCGTCATACCCAGGGGCATAAACAGGAAGCAGCGCGTTTGCTCGGCTGGGGCCGTAATACCTTGACGCGTAAGTTAAAAGAACTCGGAATGGAGTGACGATCTGTCGCTGTGTAAAGATTGATAATTGAGCGCAAATTGCTGCTATTTTGCGCTTTACTGTTCCGATGAGTTAAGTATGATCGTGCCCGGCTAACGGGGGGAAGTCATCATGCTGGAATCAATGATTAATCTGCTGTCGAGCGGTGCGGTCGAAAGCCATACGCCACAAACTGCGGTTGCCGCAGTGCTGTGCGCGGCGCTGGTTGGACTGTTCAGCTGACAATGTGCCGGATGGCGCTAACGCTTATCCGGCCTACAGGTTGTCGCAACGTGTAGGCCCGGTAAGCGCAGCGCCACCGGGCAACCCGGCTAAATGACGCGTGAGAACTGCTGCATCCGCGCTTTCTGGCGCAGATAGGCATCAAAGCACATGCAAATATTCCGAATCAGCAGGCGGCCCTTAGGCGTAACCTGAATCCCCTTCTCATTCACATCCACCAGCCCATCCTTCGCCAGCGGTGCCAGCAGTTTCAGGTCTTCGGCAAAATAGTCAGCAAAATTCAGATCCCATTGCTGTTCCACGGCGGCATAGTCGAGGCGGAAGTTGCAGATCAGCAGCTTAATCACATCCCGACGAATACAGTCATCGCGGGTCAGCGCAATTCCACGCCATAACGCGTTCCCCTGCTCGTCTACCTGCTGATAATAGCGCTTCAGCTCTTTTTGGTTCTGCGCGTAGTTGTCGCCAATCATACTGATGGCCGATACGCCCATCCCCAAAAGATCGGTATCCCCCTGGGTGGTATACCCCTGGAAATTACGATGCAGCACACCTTTGCGTTGAGCAACCGCCAGTTCGTCATCCGGGCGAGCAAAGTGATCCATGCCAATGAACTGATAACCGGTTTCGGTCAGTGACGAGATGGTCTCCTGCAGGATATCCAGCTTCTGTTGCGCGCTGGGCAGGTCAGCATCTTTGATTTTGCGCTGAGCAGCAAACAGCGTTGGCAAATGCGCGTAGTTAAAAACGCTCAATCGGTCTGGATTTAACTCAGCCACACGTTTCAGGGTAAAGGCGAAGCTCTCCGGCGTCTGCTTTGGCAGGCCATAAATCAGATCGATGTTCGTCGAGGTAAAGCCAATCTCCCGCGCATGATTCAGCAACGCAAAGATAAATTCTTCATCCTGCTCACGGTTAACCAGACGCTGAACTTCTTTATTGAAATCCTGTACGCCCATGCTCAGGCGATTAAAACCTTCAGCACGTAAGTGATCGAGTACATCCAGCTCAATTTCACGTGGATCAACTTCGATCGAGATTTCCGCGTCCACATTAAAGTTGAAGTTGCCACGCAGCAACGACATCAAACGGCTGATTTGCGCTTTATTCAGGTACGTTGGCGTGCCGCCGCCCCAGTGCAGTTGGCTGACATGGCGTCCGGCAAACAGCGGTGCGCGATGAATGATCTCTTGTTCTAACACATCGAGGTATTGATCGGCTTTATGCTGCTGACGCGTCACAACCTTGTTGCAGCCGCAGAAGTAACACAGTTTATGGCAGAACGGGATGTGAACGTACAACGAGAGCGGACGCTCAGGGTATCGCGCCACAGCGTTTAAAAACGCCTCGGCGCCGTAGTCTTCAGAAAACTCCAGCGCGGTTGGGTACGAGGTATATCGTGGCCCGGAATAGTTATATTTCTGGATCAGGGCCAGGTCCCAGTCTATTAGCTGCTCTGACATGCTCACTCCTTCCGATGGCGTCTCTGGCGGGTACGGCGTACCGGCTTAACCCCTGTGCGAGTAATAAGCCGGTTGCGCAGCCACTTCTGTCGCCGCGACAACCGCTGTAGTTTAACGAATAACCACACCAGATAACATATAACCGGAAGGGTTATAAGCAGGACGGGAAGACCCACGGTGTAAAACCGTTAGTTGCCGCCTTTCAGCAGGCGCATCATGTCTTCCTGTTTTTCTTCTTCTTCCTCGTCTTCCTCGTCATCGTAAGAGAGACCCAGCTTTTGCATCAGCTCATCAATGCGATCCAGCTTGGCATCAACCCAGGTCTGATCCTCCGCACTCAGGGTTTCTCCTGCTTCAAGACGTTCCAACAGCGCATCCAGGCGCTCATCCGTTTCCAGTAAATCCAACTCAGCCTGTGGTGAAAGCATAGGTTTCTCACTCTTCGGTTTGTGCTGTTTGGTGACTTTTTCGGTCACGCCCAATGGAATGGGGGTTTTACTGCCAATACGAGGATCTTGTTGCTTATTTTGCTTTCCGCCACCAGATGCGCCATCGCTTCCGGACGCACGGCTACCCGCCGCATGGCCACGGTGTTTTTTCTGGCGCTTACGGTCGCGAGCTTCCTGGTTAATTTCTTCGCGTGTTTTACGACGCGCTTTTGCAGGACCTTTACCGCGTGGTGTAGAAGTTGGTTTCATCATGATTCGTCTTTGGCTGTTTTTATTCAGTATATATTTGCGCCGGAATCTAGCAGAAATAAAGAAAAAAGGCGACAGAGTAATCTGTCGCCTTTTTTCCTGACTCTCAACCCTTACGGGCTCTACTATCCCTGTTGGCTATCAACACACCCTGTTTTTCCCTTAGCCTGAAACATTCCGTGTTGTTTCCATTTCCTTTTACTAACGTCTCCGGACGTTTGTCTTCCTGACAATCCTGTGTCTTCGCCTCCTGGCGCTCCTGACCCTCATCCTGAGTCGTCTATCCTGTCAGCTTCCTCGCTATGGGCACTACTTTACCGTTTTGGCTTAAACGTACAAGTAACCAAGGTAACAATTTCGGATTTTAAGAATACCGCCCAACCGTAACCATATGATTTATTTAGGCTATGTAATTTTTTACCCTGTCATCTCGTATAGATACTATCGGCAATGTCTCACAAAGTGAGTGGTTTTTACTTACACTGGCTACGCGTCGAAAAACCAGCCTTTTGCTGGTGTTCAGGTATAATCGCTGCAAAGCCTTGATTGATGGAGAGGACCGCTTTGACTAACTTGAATTATCAACAGACGCATTTTGTGATGAGTGCGCCTGATATTCGCCACTTACCTTCCGATACCGGAATCGAAGTGGCTTTTGCTGGCCGTTCCAACGCAGGCAAATCCAGTGCGCTAAATACCCTGACTAATCAAAAGAGTCTGGCGCGTACATCTAAAACACCGGGCCGTACTCAGCTCATCAACCTGTTTGAAGTCGTTGACGGCAAACGTCTGGTTGACCTGCCGGGGTATGGTTACGCCGAAGTGCCGGAAGAGATGAAGCGCAAATGGCAGCGCGCACTGGCGGAATATCTGGAAAAGCGTCAGAGCCTGCAAGGCCTGGTCGTGTTAATGGATATTCGTCACCCGCTTAAAGATCTGGACCAGCAGATGATCCTATGGGCGGTAGAGAGCAACGTTCAGGTTCTGGTGCTGCTGACCAAAGCAGACAAGCTGGCCAGCGGCGCGCGCAAAGCTCAACTGAATATGGTACGTGAAGCCGTGCTGGCATTTAATGGCGATGTGCAGGTAGAAGCCTTTTCATCACTGAAAAAAATGGGCGTAGACAAACTGCGTCAGAAGCTGGATAGCTGGTTTAGTGAACTGGCACCGGTTGAAGAGATTCAGGACGGGGAATAATCCCCCGCTATGCCGGATGGCGCCGCTGCGCGTCTTATCCGGCCTACGGCGTGAGCGAAACTTTTCTTGCGCACAATAAAAAACGCCCCAGTCATTACTGACTGGGGCGGCTAAAATATTCAGCCAAATCCGATTACGTGAAGTAAAAGGTCTGAAAGATAGAACATCTTACCTCTGTACCCTACGAGAATAACTTTACTCTTTTTTGAGCAGCTCAGAAAGCACTTTTTGTAATTTTTTTTCATTCCTTACATAGGGAATTCTAATGGACATCACAAAAAGTTCTATCTTATGTTGCTTAGTTACGAAAAAAGGCCGTTATTCAGTCACCCCTTAGTGCGCCTGATCCCAGTTTTCACCACTACCGACTTCCACTAATAACGGCACGTCAATCTGGGTCTCGTTTTCCATCAGTTGATGGATCTTTTTCGACACACTTTCCAGGTCATCTTTGTGCACTTCAAACACCAGTTCATCGTGAACCTGCATGATCATGCGCACGCGCGGTTGCTCGGTTTGCAGCCATCCGTCTACGGCTATCATGGCTCGCTTAATAATGTCTGCGGCAGTACCTTGCATCGGGGCGTTGATTGCGGCACGTTCAGCACCCGCACGACGAGCGCCATTACTGGATTTAATATCCGGCAAATAGAGGCGACGACCTTCCAGCGTTTCAACGTAACCCTGCTCTTTTGCCTGTGCACGCGTGCGTTCCATATATTCCAGCACGCCAGGATAGCGTTCGAAGTAGAGATCCATGTACTTCTGTGCTTCCTTGCGCGGAATATTTAACTGGCGAGCAAGACCAAAGGCGCTCATCCCGTAGATCAGACCGAAGTTGATAGCTTTCGCGCTGCGGCGTTGTTCGTTAGTTACTGAATCCAGCGGTAAGCCAAAGACTTCAGCGGCCGTTGCGCGGTGAATATCTTTCCCTTCGGCAAATGCGGTAAGCAAGCCTTTATCACGCGAGAGGTGCGCCATGATACGCAGTTCAATCTGCGAGTAGTCCGCGGAAACAATCACGTAGTCTTCCGGCGCAATAAACGCCTGGCGAATACGACGACCTTCGTCATTACGTACCGGGATGTTTTGCAGGTTCGGATCCGTTGAAGACAAGCGCCCGGTCGCGGTAACAGCCTGATGATAGGAGGTATGTACGCGCCCGGTTTTCTTGTTAATCATCAACGGAAGCTTGTCCGTATAGGTCGACTTCAGTTTTGCTAACCCGCGATATTCCAGGATCACTTTCGGCAATGGGTAATCCAACGCAAGCTCTTCCAGTACCTCTTCCGATGTTGATGGTGCGCCGCCAGGCGTTTTCTTCAGCGGCTTAATGCCCTGCTTTTCAAACAGGATGGTTTGCAGTTGCTTGGTGGAAGAGAGGTTAAACGCTTCGCCGGCAATCTCGTGCGCTTTTTGCTCCAGCTCGTTCAAACGCAGCGTCAGCTCTTCTGAATGCTTGTGCAGAACAGCCGGATCGATTTTCACACCGTTGCGCTCAACGCGAGACAAAACCGGCACCAGCGGCATATCAATATTTTCAAAGACGTTCAGCGGCCCTTTATGCTGCTGCAATTCTGGCCACATCTTCAGATGCAGCTGTAGCGTAACGTCGGCGTCTTCCGCAGCGTAACGACCGGCCTCTTCCAGCGCTATCTGGTTAAAGGTCAGCTGGTTTTTGCCTTTTCCGGCGATCTCTTCAAAGGTGATAGTTTTATGTTTCAGCCAGCGGTCCGACAGGCTGTCCATATCGTGTCGTCCAGCGACGCTGTTAAGAATGTAGGATTCGAGCATGGTGTCAAAGGTGATGCCGCGCAGCTCGATGCCATAATTCGCCAGGATGCCGCGATCGTACTTCAGGTTTTGCCCGACTTTGTGCGCGTTCTCATCTTCCAGCAGCGGCTTTAGCAGCGCCAGCGCACGGTCGCGCGCGATCTGATCGGGGGCGTCCAGGTAGTCATGGGCAACAGGAACATACGCCGCCACGCCCGGTTCAATGGCAAAAGACAGTCCAACCAGATTCGCGGAGATATTGTCCAGGCTATCAGTTTCTGTATCAAAGGCGAAGACGGGCGCTTTTTTCAGCTTCGCGATCCACTCTTCCAGCGTCGCTTCATCCAGAATCGTCACGTAATTATCGTAGGAAAGAGCCGTCGCAGGTTCTTCCGGAGTAGCCTCGACGACGATTGTTTCCTGCGGTTTAGCCGCTGGCTTCGTTCCTTTCGCCTGTAGCCATTTACCGGATTCTACGTCTGCAACCCAACGCTTAAATTCGTACTGTTTAAACAGACCAAGCAGTTCATCTGTTGCGGGCTGCTTTACTTCCAGTTGCTCGCAGGTTAACTCCAGTTCCACATCCGTTTTAATGGTCGCTAATTGATAAGAGAGGTACGCCACCTCTTTATTCTGCTCAAGTTTGCCCGCCATAGTTTTTGCGCCACGGAAAGTCAGCCCCGCGATCTTGTCTGATTCTGCATAGAGGGTATCCAGCCCACCCAGCCCCTGAAGCAGAGCCTGAGCCGTTTTCTCACCCACGCCAGGAACGCCTGGAATGTTATCGGAGGAGTCGCCCATCAGCGCCAGGAAATCAATGATCAGCTCAGGTGGCACACCGTATTTATTCACCACTTCATCCGGGCCGAGGATCGTATTGGTCATGGTGTTGATCAGGGTGATGTTCGGTGTCACCAGCTGAGCCATATCTTTATCACCGGTACTGATCAACACCGGACGACCAACCTTTTCCGCTTCACGCGCCAGCGTACCGATAACATCATCGGCTTCCACGCCTGAAACAGCCAGTAATGGCAGCCCCATCGCTTTTACCATCGCATGCAGAGGTTCAATCTGCGCACGCAGATCGTCAGGCATTGGCGGGCGATGTGACTTGTAATGCTCGAATAATTCATCACGGAAGGTTTTACCCTTAGCGTCGAATACCACAGCAGCATGGGTCGGCTGATATTGTAGAATCAAGCTACGCAACATGTTGAGAACACCGTACATCGCACCAGTAGGTTCTCCTGCGCTGTTAGTCAGCGGCGGAAACGCGTGATATGCGCGATAAAGGTAAGATGAGCCATCTACAAGGATAAGTGGGTTTTCTGGGATCTGAACCATAATGTCCGTGCCTGTTTATCAGATTATGGGTAAAGGATGCCACAGACGGGATGAAAACATGAGTTTTTCGCCGTTTTTGTCGAAAAACTTTTGCAGTTCTTCTGCTTTGATCGCAAATCAAACTGTGGATAACTTTGTGAATAAATAATTTTCAGCGCTTTAAATATAGCACGTTAATTATTGAACAATTACATTTTTTCATATATTTCAGTTAATTAAAGAAACTTACAGCATTTTATTCCATTTTTATCGCTTGTCTCCTGATGTGGATAGATATTCCTTTTTTTTCTATTCAGGGAAGATCCATCATTTGGTTCGTTTTCTGATAAAATTAGCCCCTTGCGCCTCTTTAGCGCACTGTCTATGGCTAACCTTTTGAATAATTTAATTATGACAAGAATACTCGCTGCGATAACGCTGTTGCTGAGTATCGTATTGACCATATTGGTCACGATTTTTTGTTCTGTGCCGATCATCCTTGCCGGGGTTGTAAAACTCCTTTTGCCCGTTCCTGTCGTTTGGCGCAAGGTTTCCATCTTCTGTAATTTCATGATGTATTGCTGGTGTGAAGGTCTGGCGCTACTTCTACACCTCAATCCACGATTGAAGTGGGACGTCGAAGGGCTGGAAGGTCTTAGCAAAAAAAACTGGTATCTGCTCATTTGTAATCATTACAGCTGGGCCGATATCGTTGTGCTTTGCGTTCTGTTCCGTAAGCACATCCCGATGAATAAATATTTTCTCAAACAACAGCTGGCCTGGGTGCCGTTTATTGGCCTGGCCTGCTGGGCGCTGGATATGCCGTTTATGAAACGTTATTCACGCGGCTATCTGCTCCGTCACCCGGAACGGCGCGGTAAAGATGTGGAAACAACGCGTCGTTCCTGCGAGAAGTTTCGCGTACACCCGACAACTATCGTGAATTTTGTCGAAGGTTCACGCTTTACTAACGAGAAACGTGAGCAAACCCGCTCCCCCTATCAAAACCTGCTCCCACCTAAGGCGGCCGGTATCGCTATGGCATTGAATGTGCTGGGGTCGCAGTTTGATAAGTTGCTGAACGTCACGTTGTGCTACCCGGAAAATAGCCGCCGCCCTTTCTACGATATGCTGAGCGGCAAATTAACGCGTATTGTCGTGCGGGTGAACCTGGAGCAAATTCAAGAAGAGTTGCACGGTGATTACGTGAACGATAAAGGTTTCAAGCGTCGGTTTCAGCTATGGTTGAATACGCTCTGGAGCGAGAAAGACGCGCAAATAGATGCGATTAAAGCCACAAACAAAAAAGCCGGTCAATGACCGGCTTTCGCTTTTACTTCTGACTAACCAGGAATTTCACTGTATCCGCATACTGCTGTACAAAGATATCCATGCTGCTGGTATCCATGCCCTGCGGGTTTACCTGGTATTTACCATTCACGAACATCGCCGGAACGCCCTGCAGCTGTAAATCAGCCGCCGCTTTTTCCTGCTGCGCCACGAGTGATTTCACCACAAAGCTGTTCCATGCCGCATCGTAGTCTTCACCTTTAATACCCGCGTCGACAAACACTTTACGGATATCTGCAACAGACTGAACGGTCTGGGTTTTCTGAACCCCTTCAAACAGCGGAACAGTGACCTTATCTTCAACGCCAAGTGCCATAGCAACAGCCCAGGCCTGCGTCAGATCTTTACCCAAAGGCCCAAGAAACTCGACGTGGTATTTGGTCATCTTGGTGCCTTCCGGCAGTTTTTTCTTCACGTTATCAGACACATGAAGCACTTCTTCAAACTGGTAGCAATGCGGGCAGTAGAAGGAGAAGAACTCCAACACTTGCGGTTCACCCGCAACAGGCTTTTCCAGAGTGATGTATTGTTTGCCATCCTGGAACTGCGCCGCAGATGCGCTAAAAGCTAAAACCATACCAGCCAGCGCCAGCCATATTTTTTTCATGTTCAAGTTTCTCCGATTAATACATTGGCGTTAATTGTAAGGGGGGCTCTTGCAGAATTTTTGCCTGCTCAATAAAAGTTGCGGTCTGACGATGCCAGTAATCTTCCCCGGTTAACCACGGGAAGTTTTTTGGAAACGCAGGGTCACCCCAACGTCGAATCAGCCATGCAAGATAATAAACTAAACGCATAGCACGTAAAGGTTCGATCAGTCCGATTTCTGTCGTGTCGAACTCACTAAACTCTTCATAAGCCTCGATAATGGTTTCAAGCTGCATGCGTTGTTCAGCTTTATCACCATTGAGGAGCATCCATAAATCCTGAACAGCCGGACCATTGCGGGCATCATCTAAATCGACAAACATTGGGCCGTCACGCCACAGAATATTGCCGGCATGACAATCACCGTGCAGGCGTAATGTGGTAAAACGCGTATGCCAGCATTCGGAAACCACTTTAATAAGTGCATCCGTTGCTTTCAGGAAGGCTGCTTTTTGCCCTGAAGGAATAAGTTGGGCCTGTTCAAACAGTTTACGCGGTTCGGTCAGATACTCTTCAAGGCCAATCGTGGGACGGAAAGCGAAATTACGCTTACCGCCAGTCTGGTGCATACGCCCCAGATAGCGCCCAACCGCCTCCATCTGATCGATGTTATCTGCCTCAAACTGGCGTCCGCCGACGCTTGGGAAGATCGCATAATGAAAACCCTGATGGCTTAACAGCGTTTGGCCATTCAGTACCAACGGTGCAGCAACCGGCACTTCATCGCTCACCAGCTCCAGAGCAAACTGGTGCTCCTCCTGGATCTGATCGACGGACCAACGCTCAGGGCGATAAAACTTAACGACAAAGCGTCTGCGGTCTTCGTCCTGAAACTGATAGACACGGTTTTCATAGCTGTTAAGCGGGGTAAGCCCGGAGTCCACCCGGATCCCCTGCTCAAACAGCGCATCCATGATGGTATCCGGGTGTAGCGTCTGGAAAGTAAAAGCGTTGTCGTTCATCCCATCATCCGGAAAATACTACGAATGATTCAGGATATCATTTCGCAGCGCTTTCGGTGGCGGCGATTACAAGCTTTTACTCTTTAATTACGCCACGTGCGCGGAGAAGGGCTGTTTTAAAATCTTCTTCATAATCTTTCTGAATACCTGGGATGACGGCGTCTTTCGCCGAGTCACGCATTTTCAGGTGATAGATCAGAATGTCATCAGTTAAATCCGCCAGTTCACCGTCAAAACCTGACTCTTGCGCCAGTTTCTGTAAAAATTGCATCAGGTTAAGATCGGGTTCTTTCTGCCAGGCTGGCTGGAGGAGTTCAATAACTTCATTCAGGCGTTTACATTTCATGGTTGTGCTCCTTAGGCTCAATACGGATACGTTAGCAGGGTCAATCCCACATTAAAAGAGGCGATATCAGTGATTCTGGATAGTGCAATAACAGGGGTTGTGCTGGCGGGCGGTAAGGCCAGACGGATGGGCGGAACGGATAAAGGTCTGCTTGAGCTGGACGGTAAACCGCTTTGGCGGCATGTAGCCGATACCCTCGCTTTGCAGGTCGAAACCGTAGTCGTTAATGCCAATCGCCACCGGGATATCTACCAACAAAGCGGCCTGAAAGTTATTCCCGATGCCCTGGCCGATTTCCCTGGCCCACTGGCCGGGATGCTGTCGGTATTCCTGCAGCAAGCGGGAGACTGGTTTTTGTTCTGCCCGTGCGATATGCCCTATATTCCTCACGATCTGGTCTCTCGTTTAAAAGAGCAGCGCAAAGCTGCACCAATCGTCTGGGTGCATGATGGGGAAAGAGATCACCCGACCATTGCCCTGATGCACCGTTCCTTGCAGCCCTTGCTACAGGATTATCTTCAGTCAGGTGAACGACGCGTCATGATTTTTATGCGTCAGGCTGGCGGTCATGCCGTCGATTTCAGCGATCATAAAGATGCATTCGTAAACGTGAACACACCTGAAGAACTCGCAAAATGGCAGGAAAAATCATGATCCCATTACTTGCCATTGCGGCATGGAGCGGTACGGGAAAAACCACGCTGCTAAAGAAACTGATCCCTGAGCTGCGCGCCAGAGGTATTAGACCCGGATTGATTAAGCATACTCACCATAATATGGATATCGACAAGCCCGGCAAAGATAGCTATGAACTGCGCAAGGCAGGGGCGGCACAAACACTGGTCGCCAGTCAGCAACGTTGGGCGTTAATGGTAGAAACACCGGAAGAACCCGAACTGGATTTAGCGTATCTGGTAAGCAGGATGGATGCTTCGACGTTGGATATGGTACTGGTTGAGGGATTTAAGCATGAACCTGTTGCGAAGATCCTGCTTTTTCGCGAGGGCTGCGGACATAGTTCTGAAGAGTTGGCGATGGATGAGTTTGTTATCGCGGTTGCCAGTGATCTTCCGTTACCTGTGGATGTTCCATCATTAGATATTAATGATATACAGCAAATTGCTGATTTTGTTATGCAATGGGTAAGAAGATAACCACGGTGCCGCAATGTGCCTGATGCGCTGCGCTTATCAGGCCTACATCCAGGTCACAACGGCTGTGTTCACCACAGACGCAAAAAAGCCCATCCGGCAGGATGGGCTTTTTCACTTTAATTAATGCCTGGCAGTTCCCTACTCTCGCATGGGGAGACCCCACACTACCATCGGCGCTACGGCGTTTCACTTCTGAGTTCGGCATGGGGTCAGGTGGGACCACCGCGCTACAGCCGCCAGGCAAATTCTGTTTATTAACCCGCTTTTTGGCCGGTTAATCTTATCTGTATCAGGCTGAAAATCTGTCTTCTCAAATCCGCCAAAACATCTTCGGCGTTGTAAGGTTAAGCCTCACGGTTCATTAGTATCGGTTAGCTCAATGTATCGCTACACTTACACACCCGACCTATCAACGTCGTCGTCTTCAACGTTCCTTCAGGACCC